>CALLYR010000210.1 GCA_937859005.1 uncultured Paracoccus sp.
TGGCGGGCTGCCGGGTCGATCTGATCGAATACGGCGGCACGGATGCGGGGCCGTTCATCCAGATGCCCGCGGCGCTGTCCTATCCGATGAACATGCGCCGTTACGACTGGGGCTTCATGTCCGAACCCGAGCCGCATCTGGGCGGGCGCCGGCTGGTCACGCCGCGCGGCAAGGTGCTGGGCGGGTCGTCGTCCATCAACGGCATGGTCTTCGTGCGCGGCCATGCCCGCGACTTCGACCATTGGGCCGAACAGGGGGCAAGCGGTTGGGGTTATGCCGACGTGCTGCCCTATTTCAAGCGGATGGAGACCTGGCACGGCGGCGAGAACTGCGGCGAGGATGCGCAGTGTTTTCGCGGCACCGACGGGCCGGTCCACGTCACCCGCGGCCCGCGCGCCAATCCGCTGTTCGACGCCTTCATCCAGGCCGGGCGGCAGGCGGGCTATCCCGTGACCGAGGACTATAACGGCGCGCGGCAGGAAGGCTTCGGTCCGATGGAGGCCTCGATCTGGCAGGGCCGGCGCTGGTCGGCGGCCAACGCCTATCTGCGCCCGGCGCTGGCGACGGGGCGGCTGAAGCTGGTGCGGGCGCTGGCCGAACGCGTGGCCTTCGACGGCACGCGCGCGACCGGCGTCGAGGTCCGGCGCGGCGGCGTCCGCTGGACGGTGGGGGCGGGGCGCGAGGTGATCCTGGCCGCCAGCACCATCAACACGCCCAAGCTGCTGATGTTGTCGGGCGTAGGGCCTGCGGGCCATCTGCGCGACCATGGGATCGAGGTGCGCGTGGACCGGCCCGGCGTGGGGGCCAATCTTCAGGACCACCTTGAAATCTATATGCAGTATCGGGCCACCCAGCCCGTCACGCTCTACAAGCACTGGAACCTGTGGGGAAAGGGCACGATCGGGGCGCAGTGGATGGCGACCGGCACCGGGCTGGGGGCGTCGAACCAGTTCGAAAGCTGCGGCTTCATCCGCTCGCGCGTGGGCGTCGATTATCCTGACATCCAGTATCATTTCCTGCCGCTGGCCGTGCGCTATGACGGCCGTGCCGCGGCCGAGGGGCACGGCTTCCAGGCGCATGTCGGGCCGATGCGTTCGCCCTCGCGCGGGACGGTGCGGCTGCGGTCCGCCGATCCCGGCGAGGCGCCGGAAATCCGCTTCAACTACATGTCCACCGAACAGGACTGGGAGGATTTCCGCGCCTGCGTGCGGCTGACGCGCGAAATCTTTGCCCAGCCCGCCTTTGCCGATTTCCGCGGCGAGGAGATCCAGCCCGGCGCGGCAGTCGAAACCGACGACCGGATCGACGCCTTCATCCGCGACCATGCCGAATCGGCCTTTCACCCCTGCGGGACGGCGCGGATGGGCCGGGCGGACGACCCGCTGGCCGTGGTGGACCCCGAATTGCGGGTGATCGGGGTCGAGGGGCTGCGGGTCGCGGACAGTTCGATCTTTCCGCGCATCACCAACGGCAACCTGAACGCGCCCAGCCTGATGACCGGAGAAAAGGCCGCTGATCACGTGCTGGGCCGGGGAATGCTGGCGCCGCTGAACCTGATGCCCGAGAACGCGCTGGACTGGCGGGTGGCGCAGCGTTAACACTTTGCGCTTTCAACGGCTTGAACGCATCGGGAACATTCCCTTAATGAAGGGGAATGTTAAGACTTTGTTCATCCTTGGTCCTCGGCCTCGCGCTTGCCGCCCCCGTTCATGCGGAGGCCGGCGACCTGCGCGGCCCGGCGCAGGTGATTGACGGGGACACGATCCGGGTTGCCACACCCGGCGGTCCCGCGGTGGTGCGCCTGCATGGCATCGACGCGCCCGAACGGGACCAGACCTGCGCGGATGCCGAAGGCGCGGCCCGTGACTGCGGCGCATCGGCCACGGCCGCCCTGGACCAACTGATCGGGGCGCGGCCGGTGACGTGCCAGGCGGTGGACATCGACCGCTATGACCGGGTCGTGGCCCGCTGCCGTGTGGGGGGAACCGATCTGGGCGGCGCGCTGGTCGCCGAAGAGCAGGCATGGGCCTATGCCGCCTATTCCATCGAACATGTCGCCGCTGAAAATGCCGCGCGCGCGGCCGGGCGCGGCGTCTGGGCGGGGCAGGCGCAGGCGCCCTGGGACTGGCGCGCCGCGCGCCGGACCGCCGCGGCGGAACGCGCCACCGAACGGTGCGACATCAAGGGCAATATTTCGGCGCGCGGGCACATCTATCACCTGCCGGGCAGCCGCAGCTATGACCGCACCGGCATAGATGCGGACAAGGGTGAACGCTGGTTCTGTTTCGAGGAACAGGCCCAAGCCGCCGGCTGGCGCGCGCCGCAGGGCTGAGTTTGCGCCCATCGCCCGCGCATGGCAGAACGAGGGGCGCGAACGAACGGGGGCGGCGATGGTGAACGACGAAGGCTTCGGCAAGAACAGCCATCTGCATCTGATCGACGGATCGGCCTTCATCTTCCGCGCCTATCACGCGCTGCCGCCCTTGACGCGCAAGTCCGACGGCCTGCCGGTGGGGGCGGTCGCGGGCTTCTGCAACATGCTGTGGAAATACATCCAGGATGCCCGCGGCCCCGAGGCGCCGACTCATGCCGCGGTGATCTTCGACCATTCGTCGAAAACCTTCCGCAACGAGATCTATGCCGACTACAAGGCCAACCGCCCCGAACCGCCCGAAGAACTGCGCCCCCAGTTCCCCCTGACGCGCGAGGCGACGCGCGCCTTCAACCTGGCCTGCATCGAGATCCGTGACTTCGAGGCCGACGACATCATCGCCACGCTGGCCTGCCAGGCGCGCGATCTGGGCGGGCGGGTGACGATCATCAGTTCGGACAAGGACCTGATGCAGTTGGTGGGCGAGGGGGTCGAGATGCATGACCCGATCAAGGGCAAGCGCATCGGCCCCGACGAGGTGTTCGAGAAGTTCGGCGTCGGCCCCGACCGCGTCGTGGACGTGCAGGCGCTGGCGGGCGATTCCGTCGACAACGTGCCCGGCGCGCCGGGAATCGGCATCAAGACGGCGGCGCAACTGATCCAGGAATACGGCGACCTCGACAGCCTGCTGGCGCGGGCGGACGAGATCAGGCAGCCCAGGCGCCGCCAGACCCTGATCGACCATGCCGAGCAGATCCGCATCTCGAAGCGGCTGGTGCAGCTTGACTGCGAAACCCCCATCGACTTCGCCATGGCCACGCTGGAGGTGCAGGATCCCGATCCGGCGGCGCTGATGGAATTCCTGAACCGGATGGAGTTCCGCACCCTGACCAGCCGCGTCGCCGAACGCTTCAAGGCCGCGCCGCCCGAACCCGCCGCCCCGCCGCCCGCCGCCGACCCGCCGGTGGACCGCGACTCCTATGTCACCATCCGCGACGAGGCCACGCTGGAACGCTGGATCGAGGCGATCCGGCAACGGGGCATGGTCGCTGTCGATACCGAAACCACCAGCCTGGACGAGATGCAGGCCGATCTGGTCGGCGTCTCGCTGTGCCATGAGGTCGGGTCCGCCGCCTATATCCCGCTGGGCCATGTTGCGGGCGCGGCCGACCTGTTCGGCGGCGGCGGGCGGGCCGAGGGGCAGATGGACATGGACCGGGCGCTGGCGGCTCTGAAGCCGGTGCTGGAGGATCCCTCGATCCTGAAGATTCTGCACAACGCCAAATACGACTGGAAAATCCTTGCCCGCCACGGCATCCGCGTCACGGCGATGGATGACACCATGCTGCTCAGCTATGCGCTGAACGCGGGGCTGCACAATCACGGCATGGACGAACTGGCGCAGACCTATGCCGGGCACAACTGCCAGCCGATCAAGGACCTGATCGGGACGGGCAAAAGCCGGATCACCTTTGCGCAGGTGCCCATCGACGCCGCCACCCGGTACGCGGGCGAGGATGCCGAGATCACCTGGCGGCTGTGGCAGATCTTCCGTCCGCAACTGCCCGAGGCCGCCGTCACCACCGTCTATGAGACGCTCGAACGCCCGATGATCGAGGTGCTGGCCGGGATGGAAATGGCGGGCGTTTCCATCGACGCGGACCATCTGCGCGCCATGTCCGGCGCCTTTGCCCACAAGATGGCGCAGCTTGAAGACGAGGCGCACACGCTCGCGGGGGGCAAGTTCAATCTGGGCTCGCCCAAGCAGCTGGGGGAAATCCTGTTCACCCAGATGGGCCTTGCCGGGACCAAGGCCGGCAAGTCCGGCGCGTTGTCCACCAGCGCCGATGTGCTGGAGGATCTGGCCGCCGAGGGCCACGACCTGCCCGCGCGCGTGCTGGACTGGCGGCAGGTGTCCAAGCTGAAATCGACCTATACCGACGCGCTGCCGACCTTCGTGAACCCGGAAACGGGGCGGGTCCATACCAGCTATTCCATCGCCGGGGCGAACACGGGGCGGCTCGCGTCCACCGATCCGAACCTTCAGAACATCCCCGTGCGGACCGAGGAGGGGCGCCGCATCCGCGAAGCCTTCATCGCGGCGCCGGGGCGGCGTCTGGTCAGCCTCGACTACAGCCAGATCGAGTTGCGCATCCTGGCCCATGTCGCCGACATCCCGGCGTTGAAACAGGCGTTCCGCGACGGCATCGACATCCATGCGATGACCGCCAGCCAGATGTTCGGCGTCCCCGTCGAAGGCATGGACCCGATGGTGCGGCGGTCGGCCAAGGCGATCAACTTCGGCGTGATCTATGGCATCTCGTCCTTTGGCCTGTCGCGCAACCTGCGCATCCCGCGGGCCGAGGCGCAGGACTTCATCGACACCTATTTCGTCCGCTTCCCGGAAATCCGCGCCTATATGGACGAAACGGTGCGCAACGCGAAGCGCGACGGATATGTCCGCACCCTGTTCGGGCGGCGCATCAACACGCCGGGCATCGCCAGCACCGGCCCGGCGGCCGGCGGCGCGCGGCGG
>CALLYR010000211.1 GCA_937859005.1 uncultured Paracoccus sp.
ACCTGCGCATCCTGCGCTTCTTCCGCTTCCATGCCCGCTATGGCCGCCCCGGCGGCGCCGATCCGGCCGCGCTGGACGCCTGCGCCCGCCATGCGCGGGGACTGGGGCGGATCTCGCGCGAGCGGATGGGCCACGAGATGCGCAAGCTGCTGTCCGCCCCCGATCCGGCCGAAGCGGTGGAGTTGATGGAGCGCACCGGCGTGCTGGCGCAGGTGCTGCCCGGCGCAAGGGCTGACCGGCTGGCGGCGCTGGTTGCGGTCGAAGCGGGGGCTGTCTGCCCCGTGAACGGTGTCCCATCCCCGTTCGTCCCCCAGGATATTCCCACAATCAAGAACGACTGGCCGTTGCGCCTTGCCGCGCTGGGGGCCGACGATGCCGCGGGCGCGCTGCGCCTGTCGCGGGATGAGGCGCGGATGCAGGACGAGCTGTATTTCGACGGCCCGCTGGCCGAGGCCGCATATCGTCTGGGCGCGCCCCGCGCGCTGCAACTGGCGCTGCTGCGTGCAAGCCGCGGCGAGACGCTGCGCGCCGACTGGCGCGAGCAGATCGGTTTTGCGGCGGGGCAGAAGCTGCCCATTGCCGCCGCCGACCTGATGCCCGACCTGCAGGGTCCGGCGGTGGGCCGGGGCCTGCGCGCAGCCGAACGGGTCTGGATCGAGTCGGGCTTCCTGATGCCCCCGCCCGCATTGGTGGACATCGCGCGTCTGGCGGGGAAGGAGGGCTGATGCACGACTGGTTCGCGCGCATGATTGCCCCCTTCCGCCCCGCCGAAGGGCCGCCGCCGCGCACGCTGATGGCGTTCTTCCGCTGGTGCCTGTCGGGGGCGTGGCCGGGGCTGACGGTGGCGGCACTGACCTCGGCCTTGTCGGGGGCGGCCGAGGTCGCATCCGCCATGCTGCTGGGCGCGGTCGTCGATGCGGTGGCGGGGCCGCCGGGTAAGGGCCTTGCCGCGCACTGGCCGCTGTTCGCCGGGTTCGTCGCCTTTTTCCTTGTCGTGCGGCCCGCGATCATGGGGCTGTCCACCGCGTCATCGAACGTCATCATCGGCCCGAACGTCCTGCCGCTGGTGCTGTCGCGGCTGCACCGCTGGACGATGGGGCAGGCAGTCACCTTCTTTGACAACGATTTCGCCGGCCGCATCGCGCAGAAGCAGATGCAGACCGCCCGCGCCGTCACCGATGTCGCGAGCGAGATGGTCAATACTGCGGCCTTCGCACTGTCGGCGGTGGTCGGCTCGGCCATCTATCTGGCTGCGGTCGATGCCTGGGCGGCCCTGGCGCTGCTGGGGTGGTTTCTGGCTTATGTGGCGCTGATCCGGTTCTTCCTGCCGCGTGTGCGGGCGCAGTCGGCCAGCCGCGCCTCGGCCCGTGCGATGATTACCGGGCAGGTCGTCGATACGATCACCAACATCAAGACCGTCAAGCTGTTCGCCAGCGCCGAACACGAGGACAGCGCCGCGCTGGGCGCGATGGAAACCTTTCGCGGCCGCGCGCTGGATTTCGGAAAGCTGAACACCTGGTTCCGGCTGTCGCTGACCATCGTCGCGGGGCTGCTGCCGGTGATTCTTGTGGGCGGCGCGATCCTGTCATGGCGCGCGGGTCAGGCCAGCCCCGGCGATGTCGCGGCCTCGGGCGCGATCGCCATGCGGCTGGCGCAGATGACCGGCTGGGTCAGCATGTCGCTGATGTCGATCTGGGGGTCGGTGGGCGAGGTCGAGGACGGGATGCAGACCCTGTCGCCCCCGCATTCGCTGACTGACGCGCCCGATGCGCTGGCCTTGGGCCGCGTCGCCGGGCGGATCGAGTTCGATCATGTGGGCTTCACCTATGGCCGCGGCGCGGGGGGCATCGAAAACCTGGCCCTCACCATCCGCCCCGGCGAACGCATCGGGATCGTTGGTGCATCGGGCGCGGGGAAGTCCACGCTGGTGGCGCTGCTGCTGCGGCTTTACGACGTGGAACGCGGCGCGGTGCGGGTGGACGGGCACGACGTGCGCGGCGTCACGCAGGAATCCCTGCGCCGCAACATCGGCATGGTCACGCAGGAAACCGCGATGTTCAACCGCTCGGCCAGCGACAACATCCTGTATGGCCGTCCCGATGCCTCGGAAACCGAGATGACTGCCGCGGCGAAGGCCGCCGAGGCGCACGATTTCATCCTGGGGCTGAAGGACCATGCGGGCCGCACCGGATACGACGCGCATCTGGGCGAGCGGGGGGTGAAGCTTTCGGGCGGGCAGCGCCAGCGGATCGCGCTGGCCCGCGCATTCCTGAAGGACGCGCCGATCCTGGTGCTGGACGAGGCGACGAGTGCATTGGACAGCGAGGTCGAGGCCCAGATTCAGGATGCCCTGTCGCGCATCATGCAGGGCAAGACCGTGCTGGCCATCGCGCACCGCCTGTCCACCATCGCGGAAATGGACCGCATCGTCGTCATGGACGAGGGCCGGATCGCCGAGCAGGGCACCCATGACGACCTGCTGGCGCGCGGGGGGCTTTACGCCCGCTACTGGAACCGCCAGTCGGGCGGCTTCATCGGGCTGGACGAGGCAGCCGAGTGACGGTCTGGCAAGTCGAACGGCTGGGCCGGCGCGGCGACGGCGTGGCGCTGTCGGACGGCCAGCGCGCGCTGGCCCCCCTGACCCTGCCGGGCGAGGTGATCGAGGGCGAGGCGGTGGAGGGGCGGATCGCTCAGCCCCGGATCGTCACGCCGTCCCCCGACCGGGTGCGGGCGCCCTGCACGCATTACCGCGCCTGCGGCGGCTGTTCGCTGATGCACGCAAGCGACGGGTTCGTCACCGCGTGGAAGGCGCAGGTGGTGGAAACCGCGCTGGCCGCGCAGGGAATCGCGGCGCGGGTAGCGGCGATCCATGTCTCGGCCCCCCGGACGCGCAGGCGGGCGGTGCTGTCCGCGCGGCGCACGAAGAAGGGCGCGCTGGTCGGATTCCACGCCCGCGCCTCGGACGTGATCGTGGATCTGGCCGATTGCCATGTGGTCACGCCTGCGATCATGGCCGCGCTGGCGGACCTGCGGCAACTGACAATACTGGCCGCTTCGCGGTCGGGCGAACTGTCGATCGCCGTCACCGACACGCCGGACGGGCTGGATCTGGCGGTTCGCGGGGCAAAGCCCGCGACCGGGCAGTTGCTGGCGGAACTGGCCGGGCTGGCGGATCGCGCGGACTGGGCGCGGTTGGATGTCGATGGCGAGACGCTGACCCGGCGCCCGCCCGCGCTGCCGATGGGGCGGGCGCGGGTGGTGCCGCCGCCCGGCGCCTTCCTGCAGGCCACTGCGCATGGCGAGGCCGCGCTGCTGTCCGGGGTGCGCGCGGCAGTCGGGGATGCGGCACGGATTGCCGATCTTTACGCAGGTGCCGGCACCTTTGCCCTGCCGCTGGCTGAACGGGCCGAGGTTCACGCGGTCGAAGGACTGGCCGCGCCGCTCTCTGCGCTGGACGCCGGCTGGCGGAGCGCTG
>CALLYR010000212.1 GCA_937859005.1 uncultured Paracoccus sp.
GCGACCGGCGGTTACGGCCGCGCCTATTTCAGCGCGACCAGCGCCCATACCTGCACCGGCGACGGCGGCGGCATGGTGGCGCGCGCGGGCCTGCCGCTGCAGGACATGGAATTCGTGCAGTTCCACCCGACCGGCATCTATGGTTCGGGCTGCCTGATCACCGAAGGCGCGCGGGGCGAGGGCGGATACCTGACCAACTCGGAAGGCGAGCGGTTCATGGAACGCTATGCCCCGACCTACAAGGATCTGGCCTCGCGCGACGTGGTGTCGCGCTGCATCACCATCGAGATCCGCGAGGGCAGGGGAGTCGGTCCCAAGAAGGACCACATGTTCCTGAACCTGATGCACCTGCCGCCGGAAAGCCTGCACGAACGCCTGCCGGGCATTTCGGAATCGGCCAAGATCTTTGCCGGCGTCGATGTCACGCGCGAACCGATCCCGATCCTGCCGACCGTGCATTACAACATGGGCGGTATTCCCACCAATTATTGGGGCGAGGTGCTGGCCCCCGAACAGGGCAACCCGGACCGCGTGTTCCCCGGCCTGATGGCGGTGGGCGAGGCGGGCTGCGCGTCGGTGCACGGGGCGAACCGGCTGGGCTCGAACAGCCTCATCGACTTGGTGGTGTTCGGCCGCGCCGCGGCGATCCGCGCAGGCCAGGTGATCGACCGCGAGGCCAATGTGCCGCCCACCAACATGGCCGAGGTGGACCGCGCGCTGTCACGGTTCGACGCCCTGCGCCACGCCAATGGCGGCACGCCCACGGCGCAGCTGCGCGACGAGATGCAGCGCACGATGCAGGCCGACGCGGCTGTGTTCCGCACCGACAAGACCCTGGCCGAGGGCGTCGATAAGATGAAGCAGATCGCCCTGAAGCTGGACGACCTGCGCGTCACCGACCGCAGCCTGATCTGGAACAGCGACCTGATGGAGACGCTGGAGCTGACCAACCTGATGCCGAACGCGCTGGCCACCATCGTTGCGGCCGAGGCGCGCAAGGAATCCCGTGGCGCCCACGCGCACGAGGATTATCCCGACCGGGATGACGCCAACTGGCGCAAGCATTCGCTTGCATGGGTGGACGGGAATGAAGTCAAACTGGCCTATCGGCCTGTCCATCTGGAGCCTTTGACCACGGTCGAGGAAGGCGGGATCGACCCCAGGAAGATTGCTCCGAAAGCGAGGGTTTACTGATGCGCCTGTCTGTCCTTTCCGCCATGGGTGCCGCCGTTCTGCTGTCCGGCTGCGTGATGGTGCCGCCACCCGGTGCCGTGGCACCGGCAAATCCGCGTGCCCCCGCAGTCGTTCCTCCGGGACCGGTGGTCGTGACGCCGGCGCCGGTCACCAGGACCGTCGATCCCGCCAGCGCGCGGCAGGTGGTCAGCGCCGAGATGGCCCGCCGCTATCCCGGACAGAACGTCGGCGCGATGGCGGATTGCATCATTGCGAACGCGACCATGGCCGAGCAGGCCGATCTGATCGCGATGAAAGGAACAGCCGCCGCCAACGTAGCCATGGCGGCGATTGTCCAGCGCCCCGCCACCAAGCAGTGTATCGCGGGGGCGGTCGGCTGATGATCGCCGGACGCCCCGCGCTGGCCGGTCTTCTGGCGCTGAGCGCCGGGCTGGCCGCCTGCGGGCCGGTTCCGGTGGCGCAGGCCGAGCGCAGTTGCATGGAGGATGCGCGCGCCGCAACTGGCCCGCGCAGCGAGGTGGCTCTGGGCATTGGCACCGACGGCCACCGCGTCAGGCCGATGTCCAGCGTGGAAATCTCGGTCTCGTCCGACTATGTCATGGGCCGCGACCCGTCCGACGTGTTCAACCGCTGCGTCATGCGGCGGTCGGGACAGTTCCCGACGCGGCCCTTGGCACAGCAACCGGGCTGGCGCGGCTGAACGATCCGGGGACGTTCCGGCGGTATCCGCCAGGGCGGCCCCTTTGACTGACACGATCCAGCCGCCGCCGCATCCGCGCGGGGCGCTGCCAGAGGAGCCTGACCGATGGTCCAGTTCAACCTACCCCAGAACAGCCGCATCCGGGTCGGCAAGACCTGGCCCAAGCCCGAGGGCGCGTCCCGCCTGAAGCGGTTCAACATCTATCGCTGGGACCCGGACACCGGGGAAAATCCGCGGCTGGACACCTATTGGATCGACCTCGACAAATGCGGGCCGATGGTGCTGGACGCGCTCATCAAGATCAAGAACGAGATCGACCCGACCCTGACCTTCCGGCGGTCGTGCCGCGAGGGGATCTGCGGATCCTGCACGATGAACATCGACGGCGGCAATCACCTGGCCTGCATCCATGGCATCGACGAGGTGAGGGGCGACGTGAACATCTATCCGCTGCCGCACATGCCGGTGGTCAAGGACCTGATCCCGGACCTGACCCATTTCTATGCCCAGCACGCCTCGGTGAACCCTTACCTGATGACCGAGACCCCCGCGCCGGGCAAGGAATGGCGCCAGTCGATCGAGGACCGGAAAAAGCTGGACGGGCTGTATGAATGCATCCTGTGCGCGGCCTGTTCCACGTCCTGCCCGTCCTATTGGTGGAACGCCGACCGTTACCTGGGTCCAGCGGCCTTGCTGCACGCCTATCGCTGGATCATCGATTCCCGCGACGAGGCCACGGGCGAGCGGCTGGACGCGCTGGAGGATCCGTTCAAGGTCTACCGCTGCCACGCGATCATGAACTGCACCAACACCTGCCCCAAGGGCCTGAACCCGGCCAAGGCGATTGCCGAGATCAAGCATCTGATGGTGGACCGGATGGTCTGAGCCTGTTGCGATCCTGGATTGAAAGGCCGCCCCCTCGGGGCGGCCTTTTCGCGTCCAGATTGTTGCACCCGTTCTGACGCTGCGTCGGGGCAATGGCATCTGCAAGGAAAATGTCTATATTGGCCACGGGGAGGAAGAAGACGTATTCGCAACAGGTGCAACCATGTCCCGTCCCCAAATCGATCTGTCCGAGAATCGCCCCGAAAACCTGATGTCTCTGCCGAACCGTGCCGCGCTGGAGGTTCTGAAGCAGATGTATGGCTATTACGAATACGAAAAGCCGGTCCGCGGCGTGATGCTGACCGACACCCTGGGCAACGCCGCCTGATCGGCACAACGCGCCACCACCACCGCAAGGCCAGGCCGCCCCAGGGGTGCAAGGTCCTTTTCGCGAAGCGGGGCAGGGCAACCTGCCCCTTTTTTCATGTCCGGAACGCATTTTCCCGTCTGGACGAAGCGCAGCGCTGCGATAAGGTCGCCGCATGGACACGTCCGCTGATCCCGCCGCTCCGCCCGATGCCGCCGCGCGCCGCGCTGCGCGCCCCGTGATCTGCTATCCCGAAGACACGCTGCCCGACCCGGACCTGCCGGCGCTGCGGGCCGCGCGGGGCAAAGCGGTCAAGGTCGGGGAAACCCTTGTGCCGCCGCGACATGCGCGCTGCTGGGACATGAAGGCGGGACAGTTCTTCCGCATCACCAGCGTCGAAGGGCCGCAGGTGGGCGACCTGAATCTGTGGGCCAGGGCCGATCCCACGGAACGCTTCTATTCCGGCAAGACGCGGGCGCTGCACGGAACCCACCTGACGACCGGCGACCGGCTGTGGTCCACATTCCCGCATCTGCGCCCGCTGGCCACGATCGTTCAGGACACACTCGGCTGGTATAGCATCGACGCGGACGGAGCCTCGGTCCACGACGTGATCGGCACCCGCTGCGACCCCTATACCCAGCGGCTGCTGGGCGGGAACGACTATCACCACTGCTGCCATTCCAACCTGACGCGGGCGCTGGCCGGCCATGTGGGACGCGACGTGCGCGAGGTCGAACCGCTGGTCCACGACGTGCTGAACGTCTTCATGTGCACCGGCTTCACCCGCGACAGGGGCCAGTATTTCATGAAGGCCAGCCCGGTGCGTCCCGGCGATTTCATCGAGTTCTACGCCGAGATCGACCTGATCGGCGGGCTGTCGGCCTGTCCGGGTGGCGATTGTTCGACCGAATTTTCCTCGGACGTGGCGGCCTGCCAGCCGCTGTTGGTCGAGGTCTTCGACGCAGGTGGTCCGGTGCGGATGCCGCCGCGATCCAGTGGCTACAGCTGGCCCTGATCCTCGTCGGGACCGTCCAGTTCCGCGGCCAGAAAACGTTCGAAATCGTCCAGGTCCACCGGATCGAACTGGCCAAAGCCGCGCATCCAGACCGCCGCCGCCTGCATCCCGTCGGGGTCGAGCTTGCACCAGGTGATCCGCCCGCGCCGTTCCTGCCGGATCAGCCCCGCCGCGGCCAACGTCGCCAGATGCCGCGAGATCGCCGCAAGGCTGATCCCGAAGGGCTCGGCCACATCCGTCACCGCCATGTCGTCCTCCAGCAGCATCGACAGGATCTGCCGCCGCGTCGGATCGGCCAGTGCGGCGAAGACGGCATCAAGGTCGGGATCTGTGGGCATCGGCGATGTTCAACGTGCAGGTTGAATGATGGACCGCCCGCCCGAGAGTGGCAAGGCCGAAGCACGGATCATTCGATTCTGGAATAATCATGCAATATCAGGAATTAGCGACCTGCTCCCGACTGGTTGACTTGGGGGCGGCGACTGCCTATCAGCACCGCGACCGGAACGGGGGATGCCTGTGGCAGAGGATCGGGGCCAGGACGACGCCGACACTCATGCCGCAGAACGGGCACGCGACGCTGAACGCCTGCGCGCGCTGGAACAGCGGCTGGCAGAGCAGCGGCTCGATGACCGCCTGAGGACCCCCGGCGCCGACAAGTTCGCCCATGCCAACCAGGCATGGCGGATGGTCGTCGAACTGGTGGCGGGTCTCGCCATCGGCTTCGGCTTTGGATACGGGCTTGACTGGCTGCTCGGCACGACACCGATCATGCTGGTGATCTTCATCCTGCTCGGCTTCGCGGCGGGGGTAAAGACGATGCTGCGGACCGCGGCCGAGATGGGCGACAAGCCGGGCACTCCGGCAGCACAGACGCAGCCGGGCAGGCCGGCGGAACACACGACGCCGGCCTTGCTGGCCGAGACGAAGGGGACAGAGCGTGGCGACTGAGGCGCATGGCGAAGACACCGGGCTGGTCTTCCACCCGATGGACCAGTTCATCGTGAAACCGCTGTTCGGCGACGGGCCGGTCCACTGGTACACGCCGACCAATGTGACGCTGTGGCTGGCGCTGGCGGCGCTGTCGATCTTTGCGCTGTTCGTGCTGGGCACGCGCGGCCGCGCCCTGATCCCGACACGCGTGCAGTCGCTGGCCGAACTGACTTACGGCATGGTCCACAAGATGGTCGAGGACGTGACCGGCCGGGACGGGTTGAAGTATTTCCCCTATGTCTTCACCCTGTTCTGCTTCATCCTGTTCGCAAACCTGCTGGGGCTGCTGCCCAAGTCGTTTTCCACCACCTCGCATATCGCGGTCACGGCGGTGCTGGCGCTGTTCGTGTTCCTGGGCGTGACGATCCTGGGCTTCGTGCTGAACGGTTCGCATTTCCTGGGCCTGTTCTGGGTGAAATCCGCGCCGCTGGCGCTGCGGCCGGTGCTGGCGGTGATCGAACTGATCTCGTATTTCGTGCGCCCCGTCAGCCATTCCATCCGACTTGCCGGCAACGTCATGGCCGGCCATGCCGTGATCAAGGTGTTCGCCGCCTTTGCAGCAATCGCCGCCATCGCGCCGATCTCGATCCTGGCGATCCTGGGCATGTACGGGCTCGAAGTGCTGGTCGCCGTGATCCAGGCCTATGTCTTCACCATCCTGACCTGCGTCTATCTGAAGGACGCGCTGCATCCGGCGCATTGACCGGTCAGGCCCCTTTCAAACCATTTCCAAAGTCTCAAGGAGGATATCATGGAAAACGTCGCGACCTACGCCGAACTGGGCAAATACCTGGGTGCGGGCCTGGCCTGCATCGGCATGGCGGGCGCCGCCATGGGCGTGGGCAACGTCGCCGGCAACTATCTGGCGGGTGCCCTGCGCAACCCTTCGGCCGCGGCCTCGCAGACCGCCACGCTGTTCATCGGCATGGCCTTTGCCGAAGCGCTGGGCATCTTCTCGTTCCTCGTCGCGCTGCTGCTGCTGTTCGCGGCCTGATCCCGACGCCACTCCTTGCTTTTGGGTGGGGGCGCTCGCCCTCACCCGATTGCCAACCGTTGGGCCAGGGATAGGACATGTTCAGCCTCTTGCAGCAGGCCGCCCCCGACGCGGTCCAGGAAACTACCACCACCGTCATCGTGACGCCTGCGGCGCCCGCCGGGGCGGTTGCCGCGACTGAAACCCATACGACCACGGTGACGGTCCCGCTGACGGATACGACGGCGGCCGGCACCCAAGGGGCCGAGGCGGTCATTCACGGCACGGATGCGATGCAGGTTCCCGTC
>CALLYR010000213.1 GCA_937859005.1 uncultured Paracoccus sp.
GGGGGCGAATCGGCTATAGGCCGACTCCCGTGATGCCGGTCATCAGACCGTCTTTTTCCGCATTGCAGAAACAGATCACGGGGGCCGGCATGGCGCGTTACATCTTCATCACCGGCGGCGTGGTGTCTTCCCTGGGCAAGGGGCTGGCCTCGGCGGCGCTGGGGGCGCTGCTGCAGGCGCGCGGCTATACCGTGCGGCTGCGCAAGCTGGACCCCTATCTGAACGTCGATCCCGGCACGATGTCGCCGTTTGAACATGGCGAGGTCTTCGTGACCGACGACGGCGCGGAAACCGACCTCGACCTTGGCCACTACGAACGCTTCACCGGCGTTTCGGCCCGCCGCACCGATTCCGTCAGCGCGGGGCGCATCTATTCCAACGTGCTGGAAAAGGAACGCCGCGGCGAATATCTGGGCAAGACCATTCAGGTCATTCCCCATGTCACGAATGAGATCAAGGACTTCCTGACCATCGGCGACGACGAGGTCGATTTCATGCTGTGCGAGATCGGCGGCACCGTGGGCGATATCGAGGGCCTGCCCTTCTTCGAGGCGATCCGCCAGTTCGCCCAGGACCGCCCGCGCGGCCAGTGCATCTTCATGCATCTTACGCTGCTGCCCTGGCTGGCCGCTTCGGGCGAACTGAAGACCAAGCCCACCCAGCACAGCGTCAAGGAACTGCGCTCGATCGGCATCGCCCCCGACGTGCTCGTCTGCCGGTCCGAACAGCCGATCCCGGACCGCGAACGCGCCAAGATCGCGCTATTCTGCAACGTCCGCCCCGATGCGGTCATCCCTGCCTATGACCTGAAGTCGATCTATGAGGCGCCCCTGGCCTATCACCGGGCCGGGCTGGACCGCGCCGTGCTGGACGCCTTCCAGATCAGCCCCGCCCCGCGCCCCGACCTGTCGCGCTGGGAGGACGTGATGGACCGCCTGACCAATGCCGAGGGCGAGGTCCGCATCGCGGTCGTCGGCAAATACACGCAGCTTGAAGACGCCTACAAATCCATCTCCGAGGCGCTGACCCACGGCGGCATGGCCAACCGGGTGCGCGTGCGCCCCGAATGGATCGCCGCCGAGGACATCGAGAAGCCGGACGGCATCCATCTGCTGGACGGCTATAACGGCATCATCGTGCCCGGCGGCTTCGGCGAGCGTGGCACCGAAGGGATGATCGCCGCCGCGAAATACGCCCGCGAACGCAAGGTGCCCTATCTGGGCATCTGCCTGGGGATGCAGATGGCGGTGGTCGAGGCGGCGCGGAACCTGGCCGGGATCTCCGACGCGGGATCCGAGGAGTTCGACTTCGAGGCCGGGCGCGAGCGATTCACCCCCATCATCTATCACCTCAAGGAATGGGTGCAGGGCAATTACAAGGTCCAGCGCAAGCTGACCGACGACAAGGGCGGCACGATGCGGCTGGGCGCCTATACCGCCGTGCTGAAGCCCGGCTCGCGCGTGAGCGATGTCTACGACGGCGCGACCGAGATCGAGGACCGCCACCGCCACCGCTATGAGGTGGACGCGAGCTATCGCGACCAGCTTGAAAGCTGCGGGCTGGTGTTTTCCGGCATGTCCCCCGACGGCCGCCTGCCCGAGGTGATCGAGATCGCGGACCATCCCTGGTTCATCGGCGTGCAGGCCCACCCGGAACTGAAGTCCAAGCCCTTCGCCCCCGCGCCGCTGTTTGCCGATTTCGTCCGCGCGGCCAAGGACCAGGAACGGATGGTGTGACGCGGCTTCGGCCCTGCCCTTGGGGACCGGGCAAGGTTGCGCGCAGGGCCGCATCTGCCTGCGCGGATCGTCAGGCAGATCCCGAATCCTTGAGGAAACCCCGGCGCTGCCGCTAGACTGAACGGATGAAGATTCCCTCACATCCGCCGGTCCTCGCTGCCGTCCTGCTGGCGGTCTTGCCATGCGCGGCGCTGGCCGATGCGCCGCTGTTCGTGGTGGATGC
>CALLYR010000214.1 GCA_937859005.1 uncultured Paracoccus sp.
CTCCGCCATCTGCATCGCTGCAACGGTCATGTTCTGGTTGTGAGTCCTGACCCTACGGCATCATCATGCGTCGCCAGAAAGAGATCAACATGACCCGCATCGCTGCTTGACAAACAGAAGGGCGTCCAGGGCAGTCAGTTCACGTCCTTTCTCTGGACTGACCGGCTGAAGCAGGTCGGCACCCGGATCTCGATGGACGGCAAAGGGCGCTGCATCGACAACGTCTTCATCGAGCGCCTGTGGCGGTCCCTGAAATACGAATGCGTCTACCTGCACGCTTGGGAAATCGGATCGCAGGCCAAGGTCGCCATCGGCCGCCGGATCACCTTCTACAACCACCAGCGGCCCCACACCGCCCACGGCGGGCAGCCGCCCGCCGTGGTCTACTTCAACAGCATCGAAACCGATCAGCAGGCACAGGCAGTAGCTTAAACCAGCCAGAAAGCTGTCCAAGGGTCGGGGAGTAGCTCAATGCGCTGGCCTTGGGCGAAGTCAAGAAAGCCAAGCTCGATCAGGTGGGAGTGGACAGGCACGAGGCGCTCAGACTGTGGGTTTTTCAAGCCGCGCCGCGCGTTCGAGCGAATGTGGAACACGGGTACTCCGTCCACTTCGCCCACGTCCGCAGTCTCAAGGCCGCAAATCTCTTCACGGCGCGTGCCGGTATAAGCGGCGATGAGAGGCACCCAAAAAGTCCAGTCCTTCAAAATGATCGCGCCCGGCTGTCGGCGGCGCTTGGCGCTCTGACAGCCGGTCCAGACCGGGGCGGCGAAGAGAAGGCGGACGTCTTCCGGCGTGAACGCCTCGCGGTCGTCCTTCGCTGCGCGCTTCGAGAAGCGGCGCAGGAGGGCCGGGTTGGGAGAGGAATCAATCCGCAACCCTTCCGCCTGGGCGGCTTTCAGCACTTCTCCGAGGTGGACGAGGTTCCGGTTCACCGTGGCGACGGACAGTCTTACGGCGATGCCCGCCGCCGCGTCAGCCACGATCTCCGCGATGGGCTTCTCTCGTTCCCCGGCGCTCCGCCGATAGGCGGGCGGCAACTGGTCCAGCGTGGTGACGAACTGGACAAGGTGGTGCTGGCGAATGTCCCGCCCATCGTCCAAGCCGGTGATTTCACAAAACAGGTCCGCGATGGCGCGCAGTTGGGTAAGCGTTTTCGCGTTGGCGCGCCCGGTCCGCGCGTGCGTTGCGCTCATCCGGCTCACAACATCCGGGATGCGGGCGGAAAAGCCTGTGGAGGTCCCGCGTGCGGGCGCGAGGCGTGGGCGAGGCGGGGCGACGGCTTCGGACGCGCTGCGGGGCGGCTGCGGCGGCTCCGCGCGGCGCGCGGGCTTCCTCGGCGGCTGTGGTTCGTCCGGTGCGTCGCCAAGCAGACCGAAAAAGAAGAAGAAGGCGCGGCCCTCCGGCAAGTGCGCCGGATCGCCACCGGCCGCTTCGTAATCTATCGTGAGGCGGGTCCGCCTCACGGCGGCGGGGATGCCCTCCCGGATAGTCAACAGGTCGGCTGTTCCTCGGTCAAGGAGGTTCCAACCCAATACAGACGCGGCGGAAGCGGCGTAGGCCAAGCGCTTCGCTTCGAACGGGTCCGCCGTAGCGAGCGGAACTTGGATGGGTTTACCACGGTATAGCCGCCGCCAAACATAGAAGCGGCCGCGCCGGAAGACGTAGTTTGCAATGCCCATGATGTGCCCCGTGTGCGGGGTCGGCGGGCGTGGGCTGCGTGATGACGCGGTGTCAGCTTGCTGACGTGGTGTCATCAACCCTATTGCGGGGTGCCGAAAGCGTTGATGCAGAGAGCTTTTCTGAAGCGCTGGCTGGGGCGGTAGGATTCGAACCTACGGTACACGGTACCAAAAACCGACGCCTTACCACTTGGCCACGCCCCAACCGTGCGGGGGTATTTATCCAAGGCTTCCGGGGGGTGCAAGGGGCATGGCGCAAAAACTTGTGCCGCAGTCGCCGGGCCGGTATCCGCCGCGGCATGGAACATGCGGATGTCGTGATATTGGGGGCCGGGGCGGCGGGGCTCTTCTGCGCGGGGGGGCTGGCCGGGCAAGGATTGCGGGTAGTGCTGCTGGATCACGCCGCCGATCCGGGCGAGAAAATCCGCATCTCGGGCGGGGGACGGTGCAACTTCACCAATCTGGCGACGGTGCACGATCGCTTCATCTCGGACACGCCGCGGTTCTGCGCCTCGGCGCTTGCCGGATTCCGGCCGCAGGATTTCGTGGCGCTGGTCGATGCGGCGGGGATCGCCTGGCATGAAAAGACGCTGGGCCAGCTGTTCTGCGACGGCAAGGCCACGCAGATCGTGCGGATGCTGCTGGACCGGATGGGTCCGGCCGAGCTGCGCGCGGGCGTCGGTGTTCGTGGGGTGACGGCCGAGGCTGGGCGGCTGGTCGTGCAGTCCGATTCGGGCGCCATCGCCGCCAGCCGGGTTGTCGTCGCCACCGGGGGGCGGTCGATCCCGAAGATGGGTGCGACCGGTATCGGCTATGACATCGCGGCGCGGACGGGGCACCGGATCGTCGAGCCGCGCCCCGGACTGGTGCCGCTGACCTTTGCCGAACAGGCGCTGCATCTGTGCCGCCCGTTGGCCGGGGTATCGGTTACGGCACAGGCACAGGCGCAGGGGCCGGCGTTCCGCGACGGCCTGCTGTTCACCCATCGGGGATTGTCGGGACCCGCCATCCTGCAGATCTCCAGCTATTGGCGGCCGGGCGAGGAAATCCGGCTCGACCTCGCTCCCTCCACCGACGCCGCCACCGCGCTGAAACAGGCCAAGCGGCAGGGCAGGCGGGTGCAGGTGGCGGGCGCGCTGGCGCGGCTGCTGCCCGACCGGCTGGCCGCCGCGATTGCCACTGAATCGGGACTGGCCGAGGCACGGCTGGCCGATCAGCCGGATGCGCGGCTGGACGAACTGGGGCGGCGCGTCAACGACTGGCGGCTGAAGCCGGTCGGGTCCGAGGGCTGGCGCACGGCCGAGGTGACGGTGGGCGGTGTCGATTGCCGCGACCTGAACGCGAAGACGATGGAATCGCGCCGCGTGCGGGGGCTGCATTTCATCGGCGAGGTCGTGGACGTGACCGGCTGGCTGGGCGGATACAATTTCCAGTGGGCTTGGGCATCCGCCCATGCGGCGGCAAAGGCGATACTGACGGCCTAGACCTGCAGCGGGTCGGCCTTGGCCAGCCGGTCGAAGGCCATCAGGCTGTCGATCAGTGCGGGCATCCGGTCCAGGGCCACCATGTTCGGCCCGTCCGACGGCGCGCGGTCCGGATCCTCATGCGTCTCGATGAACACCGCGGCGATGCCCAGCGATACGGCGGCCCGCGCCATGACGGGGGCGAATTCGCGCTGTCCGCCCGAAGATCCGCCCTGGCCGCCCGGCTGCTGCACGGAATGGGTTGCGTCCATGACTACCGGCCAGCCGGTCCGCGCCATGATCGGCAGCGACCGCATGTCGGCGACCAGCGTGTTATAGCCGAAGCTGACCCCCCGTTCGGTCAGCAGGATGCGGTCGTTGCCAGTCGATGCGACCTTGTCCGCGACATTCCCCATGTCCCAAGGGGCCAGGAATTGCCCCTTCTTGACGTTCACCACCGCGCCGGTTTGTCCTGCGGCCAGCAGCAGGTCGGTCTGCCGGCACAGGAAGGCGGGGATCTGGATGATGTCCGCGACCTCGGCTGCGCGCTGCGCCTGTTCGATGTCATGCACATCGGTCAGCACCGGACAGCCAATGCGGTCGCGCACCGCGGCCAGCATCGCCAGACCTTCGTCGATGCCCACCCCTCGGCGGCCGGACAGCGAGGTGCGGTTGGCCTTGTCGTAACTCGCCTTGAACACGAAACCCGCGCCCGCCGCGCGGCAGGCGTCGGCCAGCGGTTCGGCAATGGACAACGCATGGTCCAGCGTTTCCAGCTGGCACGGTCCCGCGATCACCACCAGCGGCAGGTCGTTGCCGAAGGTGACGGGGCCGGCAGCGACATGGCGGACGGGGGATATGATCATGTGGACACCTGTTCACGCAGGATCGAGGCCGTCAGCGACAGCATCAGATAGATGCCCGCGAACAGCAGGAAGGCGACAATCGTGTTCTGCAGCGCTCTGGGATAGGTGGGCTCGTCCGGCGCCACCGGGGCGACCGACAGCGACAGGTAACGGACCTGCTTGTTCGCCTCGATCCGCGCGGTTTCCATCTGCGCGGCGGCGGTCGCCAGCAGTTCCTGCCGGGTCAGAAGGTCGCTTTCCGCAATGCGGATTTCGCCCGAGATGCGCGCCAGCGACGCGCGCTTGCCCGTATTCTCGGTCAGTTGCGCGCGGGTGTCGGCGATCATCTGTTCCAGGCGCTGGATGTCGCCCTGCACGCCCGCCACGCGGCTCTGGTTCGGGCGGGGGTTGGCCTGAAGCTGCCCCAGTTCCAGCCGCTTCTCGCTCAGTTGGCCTTCAAGCTGGGCGACCTGGTTCATCACCACGCTGCCTTCGGCCATCGGGTCCAGCACGCCCATCTGTTCCTGCAGTTGCTGGACGCGGTTCTGCGCCTCCTGCACGCGGCCCTCGGCGTCGTGATAGCTTTCGACGGCCCCCTTCATCTGGTCCTCGCGCAGCCGCGCGGTCATCTGGTCCACCTGGCCTTCGGCATAGCGGATCAGCGCCACCGAGAATTCCTGCGACAGCCTGGGGTCGGGGGCGATCACCTCCATGTTGATGACGCCCTCGGTCGGGTCATAGCCGATCTTCACCGATTGCTGATACAGCTTGTAGGCCTGTTCGTTGGTCGCATCCTGCGGCAGCCGCAGCAGCGGGTCCAGCGACGGGTCCTGGAAGGCGCGCTTGAAGCCCAGTTCCTGGTCCAGCCGGTTCATCGCGTCGCGCGAGTTCAGATAGCTTTGCACCGACACGCTGTCGGGGTTGGTGGCAAGCTGGGTTCCCGAAAAAAGGCTGCCCAGTTCGCCCGCGCCGGTGCTGCTGGCCTGCTGGATCAGGAACTGCGAATTCGTCGCATAAAGCGGCGTCGCCTGGGTGAAGTAATACCAGCCCGCGATCAGCGTGGGCAGGCCGACGAAGAACGCCAGCCGCATCATCAGCAGCGCCAGCCTGCGCCGCCGCCGCTTGGCGATGTCGCGCTGGATGCGCCAGATTTCGGCGGCGCGCCGTTCCTCGGTCAGTTCCTCGCGCGAGGGAAGCTGCGTTGGACCGGGCCGGCCCAGCGGGCCAGGCGGGGGCAGGGGCGCGATCTCGCGCGCGCGGCGTTTGGCCGGCAGGCCCCCCCGGCCCAGCGGCACCGGCGCCTGGGGCGAGGGCGCGGCCTGCGACCGCGCGCCTTCGTCCGACAGTACCTGTCCCACGGCGCTGCGGTGGAACGGGTCGATGCCGCGTTCGCGCAGGCGGTGAACGGCCTCGTATTCGGATTCCACCTCGATCCCGTGCATGGCGGCGATGCGGGCAGCCATCCGCAACTGGCGCGAGGTCAGGTTTTCGGCGCGGATCGCGGCGATGGGGTCCTGCGCCGCATCCGCCGCGCTGCTGTCCGGCGCGA
>CALLYR010000215.1 GCA_937859005.1 uncultured Paracoccus sp.
GGATCAGCAGGTCGCCGCCCGCCGAAAGGCTGTCTTTCAGGTCAGTCATGGGCGGCCTCCGCCGTGGCGAGGACGCGGGGCGCCCGATGGGTGAACAGTGCGTTGACCACGGCCGCGGTGATCGTGCCCATGGCCAGGCCGTTGCCCAGGATCATCTGCGACCACTGCGGGAAGTTGCTGTAGATGCCGGGCACCAGGATCGGCAGCAGCCCCATCGACAGCGCCGCAGCCAGGGTGAACATCGCCCCGTGTTCGCGCAGATCGACGCGCCGGATCAGGTCGATGCCGATGACGCCGATGATCGAGAAGACGATGACCGCCGTGCCGCCGACCACCGGGCCGGGCAGCGCCGTCGCCAGCCGCGAGAACGGCGCCAGCAGTGCGATGACGACCAGGATCACCCCTGCCGCGACGGTGACATGGCGCGAGCGCACGCCGGTCGCCCGGACGATGCCCACGTTCTCGCCCGAGGTGATGATGAGCGAGGTGCCGAACAGACCGCCCACCAGCGAGGCCACGGCATCGCCGCGAATGGTGCGCGGCACGATCGTCACCGCATCCCCGCGCCGGCCGACGATTTCGGCGGTGGCGATGGTCTGGCCGGTGGCCTCGGCCATCGAGATGATGGAAAAGACGATCAGCGGCAGCGCCGCCAGCAGGTTGAACCTGGGCGTCCCGAACGGGAACAGCTCGGGCAGGGTGAACAGCGGGCCGGACATCACGCCCGAGAAATCGGCGCTGCCCGTCAGGACCGCCAGCAGCGTCCCGGCCAGCAGCCCCAGCATCACCGCGATGCGTTGCAGCGCGCCGGTGAAGAGCCGGGCAAAGACAATGGTCAGCACGATGGTCGCCAGCGCCAGCAGGACGTTGGCGGGCTGGGCGAAACCTTCGGTGCCGGGCTTGCCGGTGATGGTGCCGCCATAGATGCGCACCAGGTTGACCGCCACCAGCAGCAGCATGGTGCCGACCACGATGGGCGGGAAGAACGGCAGCATCCGCCGGAACACCGGCAGCGCCAGGAAATAGAACGCCCCGGTCATCAGCACCGCGCCCACGGCCGTCTGCACGTCGGTCTGGGTGGCAATCGCCAGAAAGATCGCGATCGGTGCGCCACCCGGCACCATGATGAAGGGCAGCCGCGCCCCGAAGCCGCCCCAGCCGAAACTTTGCAGGATCGTGCCCAGACCGCAGACCAGAAATGTCGCGCTGATCAGCGAGGCCGTGGTTGCGGCATCGAACCCAAGCGCCTGCGCGACCAGGAAAACGGCAGTTATCGGCGAGGCGGCCATCACCAGCACATGCTGGCCGCCATAGAGCAGCAGGCTGCCCAGCGGCAGCCTTTCGTCAACCGGATCGCCAGACCCGGGACGGCCGGCCTCCATGTCCGCATCGATCATTGGTCATCTCCTCCCCTGTGACCGCGGCATGCTTTTGCAAACCGATTTGCTATCCATAACACGCGCTCCAATTCCCTGCAAACCGTTTTGCTGTAGTTTGACCGCGGAAAAGGATATGAAGGTCGCGACCTGCCGGAGTTCCGCCTTGCTGCCTCGAAACGTCTCGATCGCCGACCTCGCCCGTGCCGCCGGTGTCTCCAAGACCACCGTTTCGCATGCCTTCAGCGGCAAGCGTCCGGTCGATCCCGAAACCCGCAGCAGGATCGAGCAACTGGCCCGGCAGTTGGGCTATCGCCCCAATCCGGCGGCCCGGCAGCTCAGGACCGGGCGGGCGGGCGTGATCGCGCTTGCCTCCTCGATGCCGCTGAGCATTTCGGCCGGGCCGTCGCGCTTGGGTTTCCTGATGGAGATCGCGGCCTCCGCCGCCGTGGCGGCGCTGACCCAGGGCACGGCGCTGTGCCTGTTGCCCCCGCTGGGGGCGGCAGGGACCCCGGTGGATGTGGCTCTCGACGGGGTGATCCTTGTCGAGCCTGCACAGGACGATTCCCTCATCGGCTGGTTCGAGGGCAGGCACATTCCCATGATATCGATCGGCAGGGTTCCGGGCCGCCCGGACCTGCCGCATGTGGACCTGCGGTCCGGCGAGACCGCGCAACTGGTGCTGGAACATCTGCAGGCAGCGGGCGCAGCGCGGATCGGCCTTGTGACGGGAACGGCAAGGCGTACGTCGTATCTGGAAACCGAGGCGGCCCATGAAATCTTCTGCGCCAGCCGCGCGATCCCGCCGGTTGCAATCCGTCTCGATGAGGATGCCGGGCAGGACGGCGCGGCTTCCGCCTGCCGCGCCCTGCTGGCGGATCATCCCGAACTGGACGGACTGTTCGTTCCGGTGGACGCCT
>CALLYR010000216.1 GCA_937859005.1 uncultured Paracoccus sp.
TGGACCTGGGCGGGGGCGGTGCTGGTGGTGGGGGCGGGGCTCTATTCCATCCTGCGCGAGGCGCAATTGCGCCGCGGGGGAAACTGATGCGGGTGCAGATGCTGGGGCTGTGCCGGTTTTCCTATCTGGGGCGGCGGGGCTTTCAAGTGGAACACGGCTCGGTCGAGGCGCGGCGGGCTTTCCTTTACGATCCCGAGCGGCTTGCGCGGCGCTGGTTCTGGTTCGAACAGGTGACGCTGCCCGCGCTGCGGGCGCAAGGCGACCCCGACTTCACCCTTGTCGTCATGACCGGCCCCGACCTGCCGGAACCCTGGCTGGGGCGGTTGCGGGAACTGGCAGCCGAAATCCCGCAACTGCGGCTGGAACTGGTGCCGCCGATGGACTGGCACCGCGCCGCCTGCGCGCAGGCCATCGCGCCGCATGTGGACCGGACCGCCGATGTGGTGGGGCATTTCAAGCATGACGACGACGATGCGGTGGCGGTGGATTTCATCCGCATGGCACGCCGCGATTTCCGGCTGGCCGCGCCCCTGTTCCGGCGCGACGGCAAGGTCGCCATCGATTACATGAAGGGCGTGATCCTGCGCGCCGATCAGTCGGGGGTGCAGGCGCTGCCGCGCCATGTCTATTCCACCGGGGTGGCGCTGGTGGTGTTCCTGCCGCCTGACGCGCGCGAATCCGCCGTCGACTTTGAACATTGGCGGCTGGGCAGCCACATGAACGTGGTTGCGCTGAACGACCGGCCCATGTTTGCGCGCTCGGTCCATGCCGACAACGATTCCGGTGCCTTGGGCGGGCATTATCCCTGGGATGCGCCGCCCTCCGACATGGCGGGCCTGCTGCGGTCGCGGTTCCGCATTGACCTGGGGGCGCTGGACCGCGGGGTCCGGGGCTTTGGTCTGCCGGGGGCGGATCGGCCGCGCTGGGGGCGCTGAGGCGGCCACACGCCAGCGTTGACAGGGCCGGCGATTCTTCATATATGCGCCGTCACCCGTCGTGAAAGCGGTCGGGGACCCAGAACCTGTGTGGTCACGATCCGGGTGACATGCCCCGATCCTCTGGAACCTTGCCCGTCCAGCCCGCCAGGGGTTCGGATGGGTTTGGCATTTTGCGATGGGCGCGGAATGTCGTCGAGAAGTGGCGCGCCAAGCCCGGGCGCGAGTATCGCAAAGAGCAAGACGGGGAACCGAATGCCGACGATCCAGCAGCTGATCCGCAATCCGCGGCAGCCCAAGGTGCAGCGATCCAAGTCGCAGCACCTGCAAGGAAACCCTCAGAAGCGCGGCGTCTGCACGCGCGTCTATACCACGACGCCGAAGAAGCCGAACT
>CALLYR010000217.1 GCA_937859005.1 uncultured Paracoccus sp.
GGCGGGCCGGTGACGGATGGCGACCCGGACGCCTGGGACCGGATGCTTAACCTCAACATCAACGCGGCCTTCCGGTCGGTCCATGCGGTCCTGCCGCATCTGGTCGCGCAGAAATCGGGCGACATCCTGTTCACCAGTTCGATCGCGGGCGTGGTGCCCGTGGTTTGGGAGCCGATCTATACCGCCTCGAAATTCGCCGTTCAGGCCTTTGTCCACACCACCCGGCGGCAACTGGCCCCGCATGGGGTGCGGGTGGGCGCGGTCCTGCCCGGCCCGGTCGTGACCGCGCTGCTGGACGACTGGCCCAAGGCCAAGATGGACGAGGCGCTGGCCAACGGCAGCCTGATGCAGCCGGTCGAGGTGGCCGAGGCCGTCATCTTCATGCTGACGCGGCCGCGCAACGTCACCATCCGTGATCTGGTGATCCTGCCCAGCAGCGTCGATCTGTGACAGCGGAGGCAGCCATGACCAGCGCCAGCCATGTGATCGGGGTCGATGTCGGCACCGGCAGCGCCCGCGCCGGCGTCTTCGACGCGAGCGGGCGGATGCTGGGCACGGCCCGGCGCGACATCGCGATCTTCCGCGAACCGGGCGGGATCGTCGAACAGTCCAGCACCGACATCTGGGCCGCCGTCTGCGCCGCCGTGCAGGGGGCGATGGTGCGGGCGGGGGTCGATCCTGCGCAGATCGCGGGGCTGGGGTTCGACGCCACCTGTTCGCTGGTGGTGCTGGGGCAGGGCGGGCACCCCCTGCCCGTCGGCCCGTCAGGGGACCCGCTGCGCGATATCATCGTCTGGATGGATCACCGCGCCGTGGATCAGGCCGAACGGATCAACGCGGGCGGGCACGAGGTGCTGCGCTATGTCGGCGGCCGCATCTCGCCCGAGATGGAGACGCCCAAGCTGCTGTGGCTGCGCGAGAACCTGCCGCAGGTGTTCGACGCGGCATGGCAGTTCTTCGACCTTGCCGATTTCCTGACATGGCGGGCGACGGGGTCGCTGGCGCGGTCCACCTGCACCGTCACCTGCAAATGGACCTATCTGGCACATGAAGGCCGCTGGGACGCCGGTTATTTCCGCGCGATCGGGCTGGGTGTGCTGGCGGACGAAGGCTTCGCCCGTATCGGGCAGCGGATCGTCGATCCGGGCACGGCGCTGGGGCAGGGGCTGACCGATACGGCGGCGGCGGAACTGGGGCTGCGCCCCGGCACCCCGGTGGGCGCGGGGATCATCGACGCCCATGCCGGGGGACTGGGAACCGTGGGGCTGGAGGGCGGGCCTGAACGGAACATGGCCTATGTCTTCGGCACCTCATCCTGCACCATGACCAGCACATCCGCACCCGTTTTCGTGCCGGGGGTCTGGGGACCCTATTTCTCGGCCATGGTGCCGGGAATGTGGCTGAACGAAGGCGGCCAGTCCGCCGCCGGCGCCGCGATGGAGCAGTTGCTGCTGATGCATCCCGCAGCAAGCGAGGCGCGGCAGACGGCAGGAGCGGAGGACCTGTCCCTGCCCGCATGGCTGGCCGGTCAGGCGGCGGCAAGGGTGGAGTCGCTCTCGGACGCGGCGCTTCTGGCGCATGGGCTGCATGTGGTGCCCGAGTTCCTGGGCAACCGCGCCCCCCTGGCCGACCCCCATGCGCGCGCCGTGATCTGCGGGCTGGGGATGGAGCGGGATATCGAGAGCCTCGTCGCGCTTTATGTCGCGGGGCTGTGCGGGCTGGGTTATGGCCTGCGCCAGATCATGGACGCGCAGGATCAGGCGGGCACCGGGGCCACGCGGATCGTCATCAGCGGGGGCGCGGGGGAATCAGACCTCGTGCGCCAGATCCTTGCCGACACCACCGGCCGCCCGGTGGTCGCGACCGACAGCCCCGAACCCGTGTTGCTGGGCGCGGCCATCCTGGGCAGCGTAGCGGGAGGATTGTTCCCGGATGTCGCCGCTGCCATGCGTGCCGTCACCCGCGAGGCGCGTGTCTATCCCCCTGCTGGCGGCGAGATCGCCCGGCTGCACGAGCGCCGCTTTGACGCCTATCGACGGTTGCAGGCACTGGCCTGCGACCTGCGCGACGAAGGCTGACCCGCGGGATCGCCTGGGGCGCACGGCATTACCGCAAGCCGCGGACTGGCCCGCAAGGGGCCTGCCCGGACGCGGGCACATGGCGTGCCCGTGACGAAAGCATCAGGTGCTTGCAAGAACGGACAAGGCGGTGCGCGACCGCAACAGGCCGCACGCCATGCATCAGCGGCGCCATGCCGCCACGGATGCGGTAAAACCGCCGATAGGTTCTTGTATCTGAAGAGAAATGGCGGACCCGGAGCGATTCGAACGCCCGACCCCCAGATTCGTAGTCTGGTGCTCTATCCAGCTGAGCTACGGGTCCGTGTAGGGCGGGTGGGTATCCCCCCGCGCGGGGGGATGCAAGAGGAAAATGTATCCTTCCCCAAATCAGCCGCGGCTCAGGTCGCGGGGCAGATGCAGCATGAACTCGGTCCCGTCTTCGCCGGTGCGGACCAGTTCCAGCCGGCCGCTGTGGCCGCGCACGAGGTCGGCCGCGATGGCAAGGCCCAGGCCGGTGCCGCCCTTGCGGATGCCGCCGGTGAAGGGCTGGAACAGGTTTTCCTGGGCCTTGGAGGGCAGGCCGGGGCCGGTGTCGCCCACCCGGACCCACCATTGCGATTCGTCCTCGCCCGCGCCGATTTCGATGGTGCCGGGACGGCGGGTGGCCTCGATCGCCTGCCGCGCGTTGCGCATCAGGTTGGACAGCACCCGGTAAAGCTGGTCGCGGTCGGCGCGGATCGTCAGGCCCGCCGGGATGTCGGTCACGAAATCGACGGTCGCCCCGGTGTCGGCGGCCTCGGCGGCCAGACGCTCGGCCTCGACCACATCGGCGGCCAGGGGGGCCAGATGGAACAGCGACATCTGGGGCTGCGGCTCCTCGGCCTTGCCAAAGGCAAGGGTCGTCTCGCACAGGTTGACCGCGCGCGAGATGGACCCCACCAGCTTGGGCGCCGCCCGCCGCACCGCCGGATCGGCGCTGGATTCCATCCGGTCGGCGAGGATCTGGCTGGTGGTCAGCACGTTGCGCAGGTCGTGGCTGATCTTGGCGACGGCCTGTCCCAGTTGCGCCAGCCGCTCGCGCTGTTTCAGGGCCGCCGTGACGGTGCGCTGCATGGCGGCCAAGGCGGATTCGGCGGCGCGCACCTCGGCCATGCTGGCGCTGGGGCTGATGATGGTGCGCGCGTCGTCGGGGGCGGCGGCCCAGGCGGTCATGTGGCCGATCACATGGCGGATGGGGCGCACGATCAGCCGTTGCGCCGCAAGGTTCAGCAGCAGCGCTGTCAGCACCGAAAACGCCGCTGACAGCGCCAGCAGCCGCAGGGCAAAGTCGATCATCCCCTGCCGCAGACCGGCGGTGTCCATGGTGATCTCGATCAGCTGGCCGGCCTGCTTCACCGGCTCTCCGATCACGCGGATGATGTCGGGCCGTGGATTCATCAGCAGCGTCAGCGTATCGCGGACCGAACGCCAATAGCTGTGCTCGCGCAGGTCATAGGTCGCGGAAATCGGCCCCGGAATGGGCGAGGACAGCACCAGCTGGCGGATGTCATCGCGGCGCAGCACGACGTTGAAGACGCCGGCGTTTTCCAGCAGCTCGCTTTCCAGATCCGAGGCGATCGATTCGTCCGTGGCCAGCAGGGAGAGGCTGGCGATCTGCGCGCGTTCGAGCCGCGTTTCCAGATAGTCGCGGCGGAAATTGGTGATGCCCGGCACCAGAATCAGAACCTCGGCCAGCAGGACGAAGGCAGTCGTCAGCAGCGCGAAGCGGCCGGAAAGGGTATTGAAGTTCATGTCGTCCCGTATCGCTGTCCGCCTGCGGCCCCGGCAATGCCGCATAGCCCGACGGTGCGTGCCGTTCAAACAGACGTGATCGGGTCCGGGTTCCGCCATGCAGGACAGGGACCCTGACAGTCGGATGTTGACTCGAGCGATGCCTGGCCCTATCAGGCGGGCTTCGCATTACCGGCGCGCTTGCGTGGGTCTGTCGCCCATGCCCTGCGCGCTTCTGCCACGGAGCAAGACGATGAAACGCACCTTCCAGCCGTCGAACCTGGTTCGCGCGCGCCGGCACGGCTTCCGCGCCCGCATGGCCACCAAGGGCGGCCGCAGGGTTCTGTCTGCGCGCCGCGCCAAGGGCCGCAAGGTCCTGTCGGCCTGATCCGGGCGGCCGGGCGTGACGCTGGCCGCACAGGCGGCGCTGTCCGCTGATCGGCCATTGCCGCCTGCGGAACGGCGTTTCGCACCC
>CALLYR010000218.1 GCA_937859005.1 uncultured Paracoccus sp.
AGGGGCGCTGACTGTCTCGGGCATGAGACAGTCGGCCACGGGAATCCTTGCCTCTTGCGTTGACCGACGCGGTCCGGCGCGCCAGCATCATGGCGGAACCCGGCAGGAGGAGCCGGGTCAAGGGGAGGAGAGACGACATGGCCAACGACCAGCGCCACGAATTCAAGGGCGTCAGCGCGATGCCCTTTGCCGCGCGTTACGACAACTTCATCGGCGGACAGTGGGTGGCGCCGAAATCGGGGCGGTATTTCACCAACTCGACCCCGATCACGGGCGCCAATGTGGGCGAGATCGCCCGGTCGGATGCCGCCGACATCGAGGCCGCGCTGGATGCAGCCCACGCCGCCGCCGACAGATGGGGCCGCACCGGCGTGCAGGAACGCGCGAACATCCTGCTGAAGATCGCCGACCGGATGGAGCAGAACATCGAACTGCTGGCCACGGCGGAAACCTGGGACAACGGCAAGCCCATCCGCGAGACGATGGCCGCCGACCTGCCGCTGGCGATCGACCATTTCCGTTACTTCGCGGGCTGCCTGCGTGCGCAGGAAGGCACGCTGAGCCAGATCGACGACGACACCGTGGCCTATCACTTCCACGAGCCGCTGGGCGTGGTGGGCCAGATCATCCCGTGGAACTTTCCGCTGCTGATGGCCTGCTGGAAGCTCGCGCCCGCGCTCGCCGCAGGCAACTGCGTGGTGCTGAAGCCGGCCGAGCAGACGCCCGCCTCGATCATGGTCTGGATCGACACGATCGGTGACCTGCTGCCGCCGGGGGTGCTGAACATCGTCAACGGCTTCGGGCTGGAAGCCGGCAAGCCGCTGGCGTCCTCGAAGCGCATCGCCAAGATCGCCTTCACGGGGGAAACCTCGACCGGCCGGCTTATCATGCAGTATGCGTCGGAAAACCTGATTCCGGTCACGCTGGAACTGGGCGGCAAGTCGCCCAACATCTTCTTCGAGGATGTCGCGCGCGAGGACGACGACTTCTTCGACAAGGCGCTGGAAGGTTTTGCGATGTTCGCGCTGAACCAGGGCGAGGTCTGCACCTGTCCCTCGCGCGTGCTGATCCAGGAATCGATCTATGACAGGTTCATGGAGCGGGCCGTCAAGCGGGTCGAATCGATCAAGCAGGGCGACCCGCGCGAATCCGACACCATGATCGGCGCGCAGGCCAGCAAGGAGCAGCACGACAAGATCATGTCCTATATGGATATCGGCCGCAACGAGGGCGCCGAGATCCTGACCGGAGGCGAGGCGGCCGACCTCGGAGGGGAACTCTCCAGCGGCTATTACGTCAAGCCCACGATCTTCAAGGGCAACAACCGGATGCGGGTATTCCAGGAGGAGATCTTCGGCCCCGTCGTCTCGGTCACGACCTTCAAGGACCGCGACGAGGCGCTGCATATCGCCAACGACACGCTTTACGGGCTGGGCGCGGGCGTGTGGTCGCGCGACGTGAACACCTGCTATCGCATGGGGCGCGAGATCAAGGCGGGCCGGGTCTGGACCAACTGCTATCACGCCTATCCGGCGCATGCGGCCTTCGGCGGCTACAAGCAGTCGGGCATCGGGCGCGAGACGCACCGGATGATGCTGGACCATTACCAGCAGACCAAGAACATGCTGGTCAGCTATTCCCCCAAGAAGCTGGGCTTCTTCTGATCGCGGCGGCGGCCCCCGGCCGGGGGCCGCCTGCCTGCGCCGGGCGCGCCCCAGGGACGCGCCCGTGCTGTCCCGCCCTTGTCGGCGTCTGGATATCGGGCGCCGCGCGCCTCCACTTACAATCCATCCCAAGGAGATCATTCATGGCCAAAACCATGAAAGCCGCTGTCGTACGCGAATTTGGAAAGCCCCTGACCATTGACGAAGTCCCGGTGCCCGAACCTGGTCCCGGCATGATCCAGGTGAAGATCCAGGCTTCGGGCGTCTGCCATACCGACCTGCATGCAGCCGAGGGCGACTGGCCGGTCAAGCCGAAACCCCCCTTCATTCCTGGTCATGAGGGCGTGGGCTTCGTCTCGGCTGTGGGCGCCGGAGTGAAACATGTTAAGGAAGGCGACCGGGTGGGTGTGCCTTGGCTCTACACCGCCTGCGGCCATTGCCGCCATTGTCTGGGCGGGTGGGAAACGCTCTGCGAAAGCCAGCTCAACACCGGCTATTCGGTGAACGGCGGCTTTGCCGATTATGTCGTCGCCGATCCGAACTATATCGGCTATCTGCCCAAGAGCGTCGACTTCGTGGACATAGCCCCCGTGCTTTGTGCGGGCGTCACCGTCTACAAGGGACTGAAGGTCACGGATACCAAGCCGGGTGACTGGGTGGTGATCTCTGGAATCGGCGGTCTCGGTCACATGGCGGTGCAATATGCCAAGGCCATGGGCCTGAACGTCGCCGCTGTCGATATCGACGACGGCAAGTTGGCGCTCGCGCGCAGACTCGGCGCCAGTGTGACGGTGAACGCCGCGACCGAACCCGATCCGGCTGCTGCGATCAAGCGCGAAACCCAGGGCGGCGCACAGGGCGTTCTGGTTACCGCTGTGGGCCGCAAGGCCTTCGAGCAGGCCATCGGCATGGTTGCCCGCGGCGGTACCGTAGCGCTCAACGGTCTGCCGCCCGGCGATTTCCCGCTGGACATCTTCGGGATGGTGCTCAATGGCATCACCGTGCGCGGCTCGATCGTTGGCACCCGGCTCGACTTGCAGGAGTCACTGGATTTCGCCGGCGAGGGCAAGGTCAAGGCGACCGTGCATCGTGCGAAGCTGGAAGATGTCAACGATATCTTTGACAAGATGCACAAGGGCCAGATCGAAGGGCGCATGGTCATGGACATGACCGCCTGACTGCGGAGCGTGATCCCGATACCGTCAGGGAGAAATCGCGCATGGACGACGGCGGCCCTGCGGGGGCCGCTGGCCGCCGGGTCAAGTCGCGCACAGTGGGCCTGCAAACGCGCGCCGGGCGAAACGTTGGGACCGGCAAGCCCCTTGGACCCACGCGCATGAACTCGTCGACAGGTCCCATCGCCGATCCGCAGGACGCCGCCGAAAGCGCGGGGCTGGTTTATGTCAGCGACACCGAACCCGGCATCACCCGCCGCCGCGCGGGCAAGGGCTTCAGCTTTCGCGCCCCCGACGGGCAGGCGATCCGCGACAAGGACGAAGTGGCGCGCCTGAAATCGCTGGCGATCCCGCCCGCTTGGGCCGATGTCTGGATCTGTCCCGATCCGAACGGCCATATCCAGGCCACCGGGCGCGATGCGCGGGGCCGCAAGCAATACCGTTACCACCCCCGCTTCCGCGAAATCCGCGACAGCACGAAATACGAACACATGCTGGAATTCGCCGCCGTCCTGCCGGCCATCCGCGCCCGCGTCGATGCCGACATGGCGCGGCGCGGGATGCAGCGCGAAAAGGTGCTGGCGACCGTCGTGCATCTGCTGGAAACCACGATGATCCGCATCGGCAATGCCGATTACGCCAAGCAGAACAGGTCCCACGGCCTGACCACCCTGCGCGACCGGCATGTGACCTTCGACGGGTCCGAGGTGCGGTTCCGCTTCAAGGGGAAAAGCGGCAAGGACTGGGATCTGGGCCTGCGCGACCGGCGCGTGGCCCGCATCGTGCGGCAAAGCCAGGATCTGCCCGGCCAGCACCTGTTCCAGTATCTGGACGGGGACGGCATCCGGCGCGAGGTCACATCGGGCGACGTGAACGCCTATCTGCGCGAGATCACCGGAATCGACGTGACCGCCAAGGATTTCCGAACCTGGACCGGCACGGTGCTGGCGGCCTTGGCGCTGGCCGAATACGAAAAGGCCGACAGCCAGGCGGCGGCGAAACGCAATGTCCGCGAGGCCATCGAGCGGGTCGCGGCGCGGCTGGGCAACACGCCCACCATCTGCCGCAAATGCTATGTCCATCCGCAGGTGATCGACAGCTATCTGGCGGACGAACTGCCCGCCGATCTGGGCGGCAGCATCGAGGACGAACTGGACGCCCCCGGACTGCGCCCGGAAGAAAGGCGCGTTCTGAATTTCCTGCAGGAAAGGCTTGCGGCATGACCACGGAATCCCGGAATCGGGTGACGGCCACCCCCGCCGCGCTGGCGCTGCTGGCCGAGATCGTGGCCGACCACGGGCCGGTGATGGCGTGCGCCTGCATATGGGTGACCAACTGGTC
>CALLYR010000219.1 GCA_937859005.1 uncultured Paracoccus sp.
AGCTTGCCGGAATCGTTGACTTCCTTGATTGCCAGTTCGGCACCCTTGGCCATGCCCGGCGACATCGATTCCAGCGGCCCGGTAAAGCCCAGCGACAGGCCGATCTTGATGTCTTCGGCGCCGGCGACACCTGCGGTCAGCACGATGGCCGCAGAGGCCAGAAGCAGTTTCTTCATTGGTCTTCTCCCTGTTGGACCTTTGGTCCTGCCGGCAGACTAGAGGCGCCCGATTTGAAAGGAAAGTCTCGCGTGCGACCTTCGGAGGGGGCGGGCGCCGCCAGAGGACGCGTCACCTTGCCCCTTCGCCGCGTTCGCGGAACGGGGTGGTGCCGTATTGCGCGCGATAACAGCGCGAGAAATGCGCGGTGCTGGAAAAGCCGCAGGCGAGCGCCACCTCGATCACCGGCATGTCGGTCTGGCGCAGGAGATTGCGGGCGCGGGCCAGCCGGGTTTCCATGTAATACCGCCGCGGTGTCCGGTTCAGGTAACGCATGAACAGCCGTTCGAGCTGGCGCATCGACATGCCCGCGTCGCGCGCCAGATCGGCCGGGCTGACCGGATCTTCCAGGCTGGCCTCGATCCGCGCGATGACGGCGGCCAGCCGCGGATGGCGCACTCCGATGCGCGCGGGGATCGTGGGGCGCTGGCTGTCGGCCTCGGCGCGGACGGCGGTGGTGATCAGCTGGTCGGCCACCTGGGCCGCCAGTTCGGCCCCGTGATCGCGCCCGATCAGGCGCAGCATCAGGTCGATGGGCGAGGTTCCCCCGGCGGCGGTCAGCCGGGTGCCGTCGTCCACGAAGACGGTGCGATACAGATCGACCCCGGCAAAGGCCTCGGCAAAGCCGTCGTGGTTTTCCCAGTGGATCGTCGCCCGCCGCCCGTCCAGCAATCCCGCCTGCGCCAGCGCCCAGGCGCCGGTGCACAGGCCCCCGACCGCCGCGGCCTGCCGCCCCGTGCGGCGCAGGAAGGCGATCACCGGACGGGTCGTGGCGCGCGCCACGTCGATGCCGCCGCAAACGAGCAGGATGTCGCGCGGGCCAACCTCGGCCTCCAGCGCCGCGCCCGCCGAACAGACCGCCTGCGCGCCGCCACCGCCGATCAGGCGCCATTCATACAGCGTCCGGCCGCTGACCCGGTTGGCCAGCCGCAGGGAATCGACCGCCGCCGCAAAGGAGATCAGCGTGAAGCGGTCCAGCAGCAGGAAAAGGAACCGGCGCGGGCGCCCGGGGGCGGGTGGGGGCAGGGTGGGATCGGACATGGTGTCGGGGGTCATGGCAGCCGGACAACAACAGCAACTTTCCCCGGATGCCGCAAGTGCAACCGGCAGGCGGGCTTCGGGGTGCGCGCTCCCTTCCCCAAGGGCCTGCTTCACTCTATAAAGCCTGCGTCCGCCCCAAAAGGACGGGTTCACGGAGGATCGACCATGCCCCAGACCACC
>CALLYR010000220.1 GCA_937859005.1 uncultured Paracoccus sp.
GGGTGTTGAACACCTGCCGGGCGCGGTCGGCGTCGATGCGGGCGGCCAGTTCGGCGTAGCTGATGGTTTCGCCGGGCCGGATGCGGCGCAGTTCGGACCAGACCTGCCGGTGGAAATCGGTCCCGTGCAGCGTCAGGGGCAGGTCGAAACCGGCGCTTTCCCCGGCGAAATACCGGGCAAGCTGGCGTTCGGTTTCCAAGGTCACCGCCGTCCGGCCCAGCCCGATCCGCCCACCCGCGAGTGCCGACAGATGGCGCAGCCCTTGCGCCAGCGCCTTGCGGCCCACGAATTCCAGCAGATGCAGGGAATGCGCGTCCGCCACCGCGATCATGCCGCCCAGCGGCGTGTCGATCCAGTCGGCGCTCAGCCCCGGCTGGCCCGCCGCCATCGCCTGCGGCGGATGGCCGAACAGCCGCGCGAAAGCCTCGCGGAACCCCGAGGCGCTGTCGAAGCCTGCGTCCAGTTGCGCGTCGATCACGGCACCTCCCTGTCTCAGCCGATCCACGCCCTCGCGCAGTCGCATCTGTCGGGCCAGTTCAAGGAATGTCATCCCGTAATGCCGCCGGAACGCGCGGCGCACGGTGGACGGGTCATGTCCCAGCGCGGCCACGTCCGCCTCGGTCCAGCGCCGGGCCGGGTCGGCGTCCAGGGCCGCCAGCAGGTGCCGGACGGTCCCGTCGCCTTCGGCCTGCGGGCCCAGCGGGTGACAGCGGCGGCAGGGGCGAAAGCCCGCCGCCAGCGCCGCCGCAGGGCTGTCGAACCAGCGGCAGTGTTCGGGCCGCGGCTTGCGCGCCGGACAGGTCAGCCGGCAGAAGATGCCCGTCGAACTGACGCCGACCAGCGCGCGCCCCTCATAGCTCGGATCGCGCGCGACCAGCGCGTGATAGAGTGTTTCGGGATCAGGAAGGGAAAACAGGTTGTCCATGCCTCGACCATAGCCGATTCGCGCGCCTGCGCGCACGGGGATCGGGCGTTTATTCCGGGAAAGGCCAGCCCTTTTCCCGAAGGCGTCCAGAACGTGTTCGCCAGTCCGGCAGCCGATGGTCCCGCGCCGAAGGCAGCCTCTGCGATGCGGCTCCGGACCTCGCCATCGGTTTCCACTGCAGTCTGGACCCACGGAACCGCGGGGACACCCGCCGCCCGCTGCTCAGTGCAGCGCCTTCAGCATCTCGGCCGCGGCGGCGACCGGGTCGGCGTCCCCGGCGGCCACCCGTTTGCCCAGCCGTGCCATCTGCGAGGCTGCCGGTTCCCGCGACAGCCGGGCCAGCAGGCCCGCGCGCACCTCGGACAGGAACCAGCTTTCGGCCTGCGCGGCGCGGCGGGCGGCGAAATGGCCGTGGTCGCGCCGCCACTGCGCCAGCGCCTGCATCTCGGCCCAGGCAGTGTCCAGCCCGCCGCCCTCGACCGCCGATACCGGCAGCGCCTTGGGAAAGCCGGGCGGGTCCTGCGGGCGCTTGCGCAGCAGCCGCAGCGCGCCCGCGTAATCGGCGACCGTGCGCAGCGCCGTAGCTTTCAGGTCGCCGTCCGCCTTGTTGACCAGGATCAGGTCGGCCATTTCCATGATGCCGCGCTTGACCCCCTGCAACTCGTCCCCGCCCGCAGGCGCCAGCAGCAGGACGAACAGGTCCGACATGTCCGCGACCAGTGTTTCGGACTGGCCCACGCCCACGGTTTCGATCAGCACCACATCGTAACCCGCCGCCTCGCACAGGCGCACGGTTTCGCGCGTGCGCCGTGCGACGCCGCCCAGTTCGGCCCGGCTGGGCGAGGGGCGGATGAAGGCGTGGGGATCGCGCGCGAGATGCTCCATCCGGGTCTTGTCCCCCAGGATCGACCCGCCCGAACGGGCCGAACTGGGGTCCACCGCCAGCACCGCGACGCGCAAGGATTGGCCGGTCAGCATCAGGCCGAACGCCTCGATGAAGGTGGACTTGCCCACCCCCGGCGTTCCCGACAGCCCGATCCGCAGCGGGCGCACGTTCGGCACGCTCAGTGCGCCAGGCC
>CALLYR010000221.1 GCA_937859005.1 uncultured Paracoccus sp.
GCAGGAAGTGCATCTCGATCTTGATGACGCCGTCGCCCTGGCAGGCTTCGCAGCGCCCGCCCTTGACGTTGAAGCTGAAGCGGCCGGGGCCATAGCCGCGCGCCTTGGCTTCGGGCAGGCGGGCGAACCAGTCGCGGATATGGGTATAGGCGCCGGTATAGGTCGCGGGGTTCGACCGCGGCGTGCGCCCGATGGGACGCTGGTCGATGTCGATGACCTTGTCCAGATGCTCCAGCCCCTTGACCGCGCGGGCGGGCGCGGGGGTCTGGCGGGCGCCGTTCAGACGCATGGAGGCGGTCTTGAACAGCGTCTCGATGGTCAGCGTGGACTTGCCGCCGCCGGAAACGCCGGTGATGCAGACGAATTCGCCCAGCGGGAAATCGACCGTGACATCCTTGAGGTTGTTGCCGATCGCCCCTTCCACCGTCACGGCCTTGCCGTTGCCGGGGCGGCGCCCGGCGGGGACGGGGATCTCGCGCGCGCCGGACAGATACTGGCCGGTCAGGCTGGCGGGGTTGGCCGCGATCTCCTCGGGCGTGCCCTTGGCGACCACCTCGCCGCCGTGGACTCCCGCGCCCGGCCCCATGTCGAAGACGTAATCGGCGCTGCGGATCGCGTCCTCGTCATGTTCCACCACGATCACCGAGTTGCCCGCGTCGCGCAACCCCTTCAGCGCGTCGAGCAAGCGGTCGTTGTCGCGCTGGTGCAGGCCGATGCTGGGTTCGTCCAGCACATACAGCACGCCCGTCAGTCCGCTGCCGATCTGGGACGCCAGCCGGATGCGCTGGCTTTCTCCCCCCGACAGCGTGCCCGACGCGCGGCTCAGCGTCAGGTAATCCAGCCCCACATTGATGAGGAACCCCAGCCTTTCGCGGATTTCCTTCAGGATCGCGGCGGCGATGGCGTTCTTTTGCGCGGACAGGTGGTTCGGTGCGTCCTCGGCCCAGGCCAGCGCCTCGCGGATGGACATTTCGGTGACCTGACCGATGTGCAGACCAGCGACCTTGACCGCCAGCGCCTCGGGCTTCAGCCGATAGCCCGCGCAGACATGGCAGGGGCGGCTGTTCTGATACCGCTCCATGTCCTCGCGCGACCAGGTGGAATCGGTCTCGCGATAGCGGCGCTCCATGTTGGGGATCACGCCCTCGAAGGTACGGCTGACCTCATAGACGCGGCCCGCATCGTCGAAACGGAAGCGGATTTCCTCGGGCCCCGATCCATGCATGAACATCTGCCGGATGTCGTCCGGCAGATCGCGCCATGGCGTCTTGCGGTCAAAGCCGTAATGCCTGGCCAGGGCGTTGACCGTCTGCGTCAGATAGGCCGACTTCGACCGCGCCCAGGGCGCGATCGCCCCCTGCGCGATGGACAGGCCCGAATCCGGCACGATCAGCCGTTCGTCGAAGAACAGCTCCACCCCCAAGCCGTCGCAGGCCGGACACGCCCCATAGGGCGCGTTGAAGGAAAACAGCCGCGGCTCGATTTCCGCGATGGTGAAGCCGCTGACAGGGCAGGCGAAATTCTCGCTGAAGGTGATCCGTTCCGGCTCGCCCTCGGACGGGGCGGTTTCCAGCACGGCGATGCCGTCGGCCAGGTCCAGCGCGGTGCGGAAGCTGTCGGCCAGCCGCGTCTCCATCCCCTCGCGCACGACGATGCGGTCCACCACCACGTCGATGTCGTGGCGCAGCTTCTTGTCGAGCGCGGGCGGCTGGTCGAGTTCGTGGAACTCACCGTCGATGCGGACGCGCTGGAAGCCGCGCTTGCGCAGGTCCAGCAGTTCCTTCTCATAGGCCCCCTTGCGGTCGCGCACCATCGGCGCCAGCAGATAGGCGCGGGTGCCTTCCGGCAGGGCCATCACACGGTCCACCATGTCCTGCACCTGCTGCGCCTCGATCGGCAGGCCCGTGGCGGGGGAATAGGGCGTGCCCGCGCGCGCGAACAGCAGCCGCAGATAGTCATAGATTTCCGTGACCGTCCCCACGGTGGAACGCGGGTTCTTGCTGGTCGTCTTCTGCTCGATGGAAATAGCGGGCGACAGACCCGTGATGTGGTCCACATCCGGCTTGCCCATCATGTCGAGGAACTGCCGGGCATAGGCCGACAGCGATTCGACATAGCGCCGCTGCCCTTCGGCATAGATGGTGTCGAACGCCAGCGAGGATTTCCCCGACCCCGACAGCCCGGTGATGACCACCAGCCGGTCGCGCGGGATGTCCATGTCCACGCCCTTGAGGTTGTGTTCGCGCGCGCCGCGGATTTCGATGAACTTCTGTTCCATGGACCGGCCTTTCGGGGACAAGCGCATCAGATAGGGATCGCGTTCCGAAACGCAACCGCGCGGCCGGAACATACAGCGAACTTACGCCGGGGAAAACCATCGGCACGCGCATGGCCGACAGGCGCCTGCCGCCTTGTTCCGTCAACGGGATCGGGCATTATTCCCCTGTCCAACAGGCGAGGCTTTCCGATGAAACGACTGCTGACCTCTGCCGGGCTGCTGGCCCTGACCGCGGGCGCGGCCCAGGCCGACTATGTCCTTCATGTGCTGCACATCAACGATTTCCACAGCCGGATCGAGCCGATCAACGCCTATGATTCGACCTGTGACGCGGAAACCGAGGCCAAGGGCGAATGCTTCGGCGGCGTGGCCCGAATGGCCGCCGCGATCAATGCCGAGCGTGACCGGATCCGGGGCGAGGGCGGCAATGTCATCGTGCTGGACGCGGGCGACCAGTATCAGGGCAGCCTGTTCTATACGACCTACAAGGGCCGCGAGGTGGCCGAGTTCATGTCGGCCATCGGCTTCGACGCGATGGCGGTCGGCAACCACGAATTCGACGACGGCCCCGATGGACTCGTCACGCTGCTGGATGGCGTCGGTTTCCCGGTGATTTCCGGCAACATCGACGTGTCGCAGTCGAATGTGCTGAACGGCAAGCTGCAGGACAGCGCCGTGCTGGAGGTCGGCGGCGAAAAGATCGGCATCGTCAGCGCGCTGGCGATGGACACGCCCGAAACCTCGTCCCCCGGCCCGGCGGTGATCTTCCAGGACGACATCGACGCGCTGAAGGCCGACGCGCAGGCGCTGGCCGACCGGGGCGTGGACAAGATCATCGCGCTGACCCATTCGGGCTATGGCCGCGACCGGGACTTCGCGGCACAGGTGCCGGGGCTGGATGCGGTGGTCGGCGGTCACAGCCACACCCTGCTGGGAGACATGAAAGGCGCGGCGGGTCCCTATCCCACGATGGTCAAGGGCGCGGATGGGGCGCAGGTGCCGGTCGCCACCGCCTATGCCTATTCGAAATACCTGGGCCACCTGACCCTGACCTTTGACGACGCGGGCAAGCTGACGGCGGCCGAGGGGCGGCCGATCCTGCTGGACGCCGGCATCGTCCCCGACCCCGCCATCGCCGCGCGGGTGGCGGAAATGGGCGCGCCCATCGAGGAACTGAAACAGAAGCTCGTGGCCCATACCGCCGCCCCCATCGGGGCCGACCGCGCCGACTGCCGCGCGCGGGAATGCCAGATGGGAACGCTGGTGGCCGACGCGATGCTGGACCGGGTCAGGGATCAGGGGGTAACCATCGCCATCCAGAACGGCGGCGGCCTGCGCGCCTCGATCGACGCAGGCCCGGTCACCATGGGCGAAATCATCAGCGTCCTGCCGTTCCAGAACACGCTGGCCACCTTCCACACCACGGGCGACACGATCCTGCGCGCCCTGGAAAACGGCGCCAGCCAGTATGAGGAGCAGGCAGGCCGCTTTGCCCAGGTGGCCGGGCTGAAATACACCGTCGATCCCGCAGCCCCCGCGGGCGGCCGGATCAGCGGCGTGCAGGTGCGGCAGGGCGAAAGCTGGGTTCCCATCGACCCGGCCGCGACCTATGGGGTGGTGACGAACAACTATGTCCGCAACGGCGGCGACGGCTATGCGATGTTCAGGACCGAGGCCACGGACGTCTATGATTTCGGCCCCGACCTTGCCGATGTCCTGGCGGAACATCTGATCGCGCAGGGGCCGGACTATGCCCCGGCCACCGACGGACGGATCACCGTGAAATGACGGACGCCGCCCCTGCGGGGGCGCCTTTTCATTCAAAGGGATCATCATGGCACAGCAGCATTACACCGGCAGTTGCCAATGCGGCGCGATCGCGTTCCAGGCGGACGCCGATCTGGATCACGCCATCACCTGCAACTGCTCGCGTTGCCGCAGGCTGGGGGCGGTGCTGGTCGTCGTGCCCGCGCCGGCCTTCGTGCTGACCCGCGACGGGCCGATCACCGAATACATGTTCGGACATCACTCGATCTCGCACCGCTTCTGCCCGACCTGCGGAATCCAGCCCTATGCGCTGGGCGAACAGGACGGCCGGCCGATCGTGGCGATCAACTGCAACTGCCTGGACGGGGTGGACGCCCGCGCGCTGGATTCGCAGGCCGTGGACGGCGCGTCCTTCTGAAGGCCCTCAGCCGCCGGTGTGGCTCATGTGCCGTGACATCTGCCCGCCCACGCCTCGGGCATAGTCGAAATCGTGTCCCTTTGGCTTGCGCGCGATGGCCGCGCGGATCGCCTCGCGCAACAGCCCGTCGTCGACACTGGCGCGCAGGGACGCGCGCAGGTCGGCGCGGTCCTCCTGCCCCAGGCACATGAACAGCTCGCCCGTGCAGGTCAGGCGCACGCGGTTGCAGCTTTCGCAGAAATTATGGGTCAGCGGCGTGATGAAGCCCAGCTTCTGCCCCGATTCCTCAAGCCGGAAATAACGGGCGGGTCCGCCGGTGCGCTCGGTCAGCGCCGTCAGGGTGAACCGCTCGGCCAGACGCGCGCGCAGGTCCGACAGGGGCCAGTACTGGTCCAGCCGCGTCTCCTCGCCCATGTCGCCCATCGGCATGACCTCGATGAAGGTCAGGTCGTGGCCTTCGGCGGCGCACCAGTCCACCAGAGGAAACAGTTCGCTTTCGTTGAAGCCCTTGAGCGCCACGGTATTGATCTTGACCCGCAGTCCTGCATCCTGCGCCGCGCGGATGCCGTCCAGCACCTGCGGCAGCCGGCCCCAGCGGGTGATGGCCGCGAACTTGTCCGCGTCCAGCGTATCGAGCGAGACATTGACCCGGCGGACGCCGCATTCGGCCAGATCGGCGGCAAAGCGTTTCAACTGGCTGCCGTTGGTGGTCAGGGTCAGTTCGTCCAGGCCACTCCCCAGCCGCCCTGACATCACGCGGAAGAACGACATGATGTTGCGCCGTACCAGCGGCTCGCCCCCGGTGATGCGCAGCTTGCGCACCCCCAGATCGACAAAGGCGCCGCACAGGCGTTCCAGTTCCTCCAGCGTCAGCAGCTCGGCCTTGGGCAGGAACTGCATGTGTTCCGCCATGCAATAGGTGCAGCGGAAATCGCAGCGGTCGGTCACCGACACCCGCAGATAGGTGATCGCGCGTGCAAAAGGATCGATCAGGGGCGTCTGCTGCATGCAGGGAACATAAGGGCGTGGCATCCGGGGCACAAGCCGGGCGCCTCCCCGCCGACGACCGCAGGCGGCCGTGGACAGCGGCGGACCGGCGCGACTAGCGTCGGCCCGGAAACGCACCGTGCGAGGGACCGCCATGCAAGCCGCCCGCCTGACCCTGATCCTGCCGTTCCTGACCCTGGCCGCCTGCGACGGCGCAGGGCTTCCGGGGGTGAACACGCCTCCGCCCCGCACGCCGGCCCAGACCGTCGCCGTCACGG
>CALLYR010000222.1 GCA_937859005.1 uncultured Paracoccus sp.
GCCGCAAGGACGAAATCGCCGCCGCCGAGGCGCGGCTCAAGACTCGTCTGGTCGAACTGCGCGAGGCGAAAAAGGCCCTGGCCGACAGCCGGTCAGGCCAGCAGGCCGGCACCGACCGCGGCATCGGCCGGCTGATCGCCATCTATGACGCGATGAAGCCCGCCGAGGCCGCCCGCGTGATGACTGCCCTGCCCCCCGATTTCGCGGCCGAGATCCTGGCCCGCGTCCAGCCCGAGACCGGCGCGCGCATCATCGCCGCGATCGAGCCCGCGCAGGCCGCAATGCTGACGGCGCATCTGGGCGCCCGGCGCCTTCCAGCGGAGTGAGAGATGTTCGGATTCGTAGGGATCGCCCTGACCTTCGCCATGGTCTTCGGCGGCTATATCCTGGCGGGCGGCAAGATGGCGGTCATCACCCATTCGCTGCCCTTCGAGATGATGATGATCGGCGGCGCCGCGGTGGGCTCGTATCTCTTGTCCAACGACAGCGCGGTGCTGAAGCACACGCTGGGGGGCATCATGCGCGCCTTCAGGGGCGCGCGCTGGACGGAAAGCGACAACCGCGACCTGCTGTGCCTGCTGTTCCAGTTGCTGCGGCTGGCCCGGACCAATCCGGTCGAACTGGAGGAACATATCGAGAATCCTTCCTCTTCGACGATCTTTCAGGCGTATCCGCGCATCCTGGCCGACGACAGCGCGGTGACGCTGATCGCGGACACGCTGCGCTCGGCCAGTCTGAACTATGACGACCCCTATCAGGTCGAGGACATGCTGGCCCGCCGCATCAGCCTGATGAACGAAGAGGCGTTGCATGTCCCCCATGCCCTGCAGAACACCGCCGATGCCCTGCCCGCGCTGGGGATCGTGGCGGCGGTGCTGGGGGTCATCAAGACGATGGGCGCCATCGACCAGCCCCCGGCGGTCCTGGGAGGCATGATCGGCGGTGCGCTGGTCGGCACCTTTCTGGGGGTATTCCTGGCCTATGGTCTGGTGGCGCCGCTGTCGCAGCGGCTGACGGCCGTGATCCGGCAGGACCAGGCGTTCCATGATATCATCAAGTCGGTCCTGATTGCGGGCCTGCATCAGCATGCGACAAGCCTGTGCGTCGAGGTCGGCCGCCAGTCCGCGCCCGAGCATCTGCGCCCCAGCTTCGCGGATGTGGAAAACGCGCTGCGCGAGATGAAGAAGGCTGCCTGATGCTGTCCGCGCTGATCCTGTGGGCCGCGCAGGCCCTGTCCCCCCAGGCCGCCGCCGCGGTGCAGGACGCCAACGAACGGCTGCTGGCGGGCGAAAGCCTGCCGCCCGGCTATGTGCTGCAGCTTCAGGCTTTGCCCCCCGACCAGCGGCTGCTGGTGCTGGTCCATCTGCGCCGGGCCGGGTTGCTGGCCGAGCCGCCGCGAGACCCTGACTGGCTGCTGGCCCCGGCCCCTGAACCATCCGGGCCGTTGCCGGAGGGAACCGAATGACTGCTCTGGGCCCCGTTCAGGCCGCCGTCGTGCCCGGGTCCGTCCGGCCGCTGTCGATCACGGCGGCGCTGGTGCTGGTGGTGATGTCGATGGTGGTGCCGATCCCGGCCATGCTGCTGGACGTGGGCATCGCGCTGTCGATCGCGACAGCCGTGCTGATCCTGGTCATGGCCTGCATCGTGAACCGGCCGACCGATTTTCAGGCATTTCCGGTCATGCTGCTGATCTCGCTGCTGATCCGGCTGTCGCTGAACGTGTCCTCGACGCGGCTGATCCTGACCGAAGGACACACTGGCCCCGATGCCGCGGGCGAGGTCATCAACGGCTTTGCCAGCTTTGTCGCGGGCGGTTCGCTGATGGTGGGGATCACCATCTTCGGGGTGATCTCGGTGGTGAACTTCATGGTCATCACCAAAGGTTCGGGCCGCATGGCCGAGGTCTCGGCGCGCTTCGCGCTCGATTCGCTGCCCGGCAAGCAGCTGGCGATCGACGGCGACCTGAACTCGGGCGCGATCGACCACGACGAGGCGAAACGCCGCCGCCTGCAGGACCAGCGCGAGATCAGCTTCTATGGTTCGCTGGACGGGGCGTCGAAATTCGTCAAGGGCGATGCGATGGCGGGGCTGGTCATCACCGCGATCAACTTCTTCGTCGGTCTGGGGGTGGGGGTTCTGTCCCACGGCCTGCCGGTGACCGAGGCGCTGGAAACCTATTCGAAGCTGACTATCGGCGACGGGCTGGTGGGTCAGGTGCCCGCACTCATCACCTCGATGGCGGCGGCGCTGCTGCTGTCGCGCGGGGGGGCCACCGACACCACCGCCGACCTGATCGCGCGGCAGTTCACCGACAACTGGCACGCCCCGGCGCTGGTGGCGGGGGGAATGCTGGTCATGGCGCTGGTCCCCGGCATGCCGACCGGCATCTTTGCGGCCATCGCCGCGGCGGCAGGCTGGTTCGCCTGGCGCAACGCGCGCCGCCCCGCCGACCCGCCCCCGGCAGCTGCACCGGCCCCCGCACCCGACACGCGCCCGCGGATCGGCGACGTGCTGGACACCGACGAGATCTGCGTCGAGATCGGCCCTGACCTGATCGCCGCCGCGCTGGACGGGGCGCGGGGTCTCGGCGGGCGCATCAACAACCTGCGCATCCATGTCGCCCGCAGCTATGGCGTGATCCTACCCGATGTGCGGATCACCGACGGTGTGGGGATGGGCGGCGGTGACTATGTGATCCGCCTGCACGGAGTGGTGCGTGCGCGCGGATCGCTGCGGGCGCATCATGTGCTGGCGCTGGGCAGCGACGATCTGCTGGCAGACGTCGAGGGCGAGTCCACGCGCGAGCCGGTCTATGACAGCCCCGCCCGCTGGATCGAGCCCGCCCGTCAGGAGGACGCCGCCATTCTGGGCGCCACCGTGGTCACGCCGATGGAGGTCCTGTCCACCCACCTGATGGAAACCGTGAAATCGCATCTGCCCGCGATGTTCACCTTGTCGGCCATGCAGCGGCTGATGCAGGAACTGCGCGGCCTGTCGGACGAAACCCGCGCCCAGGGGTATCAGCGGGTCTTCGACAGCATGATCCCCGACAAGGTGTCGCCCGATCTGCTGCTGGCCGTGCTGCGCCTGCTGCTGGAAGAACGGGTCTCGATCCGCAACCTGCCCCTGATCGTCGAGGCCATTTACGAAAGCCGCAGCGCCGATCCCGAACTGGCCTGCGACCTGGTGCGCCGCCGCCTGCGCGGCCAGATCACCGAACAGCTCGCCGATCCCGACGGCCGGCTGGACGTGATCCAGTTGCAACCCCAGTGGGAGGCCGAGTTCATCCGCGCCGAAACCGAGCCGGGCCGGGCTGCGGGCACGCTGACGCCCCCCCTGCTGCGGCGGATGACCGACCAGTTGCGGCAGGTGGCGGCGGACCTGCCCCCCGACCGCCAGCCCGCGCTGGTCGTGCCCGGTCACCGCCGCCGGATGGTGCGGGCCATGGCCGCGGCGGCGGGCCTGTCCTGGCCGGTGCTGGGCATGGACGAAATCGACCCTCAGGCACAGATGCGCCTGATCGCCACGGTCGAGGCATGATGGCCGGCTGGGACGCCGCCACCGGATTGTTGCCGCTGCTGCTGGCCTATGCCCGCATTCAGGCCTGCGTTCTGGCGATGCCGGGTTTCGGCGAGGCCTTTCTGACCGCACGGGTCAAGGTGGGCCTGGCGGCGGCGCTGACCCCGATGTTCGCCGTCCCGGTTGCGGCGACCATGCCTGACGCAGGGGCGCTGGCGCTGCTGGTCGGGGCCGAGCTGCTGACCGGTCTGCTGCTGGGAATCGCGGTGCGGCTGCTGGCCCTGTCGCTCGACATCGCGGCGACGGCGCTGGCGCAAAGCGCCTCGCTCGCGCAGATCATGGGCATCTCGCCGGACATGCCGCCGCATCCGATCGGCAATCTGGTCCATCTGGCGGGGCTGGCGGTGCTGATGGCGATGGGGCTGCCGGTCCTGCTGTGCCGCCTGCTGGCCGACAGCTTCGCGCTGCGCGGACTTGGCGGCGCGTGGCCGCGGGCCGAGGAGGCATGGCGGGCCATTCCCCCGCTGGTCGCCGACAGCTTTGCGCTGGCGATGCTGCTGGCCGCGCCCTTCATTCTGGGCGGATTCCTGTTTCAGGCGCTGTCCGGGGTGGTGGCGCGGGTGATGCCGGCCCTGCCGGTCGTGTTCCTGGCCGCCCCGGCTGCGATCCTGCTGGCGCTGGTAGCACTGGCGCTGCTGACGCCGGGGATTCTGGCACTGTGGGCCGATCACGTCCTGTCCGCAGGTCCGGGGACGCCATGAGCGAGGACAAGGAGGACCGTCAGCACGAGCCGTCCGAACAGAAGCTGAAGCGCGCCCGCGAAAAGGGCGACATCCCCCGTTCGGCGGATGCGAACACCGCATTGGCCTGGCTGGGCCTGTTCGGCGGCCTGACCCTCGGGGCGGGCGCGCTGGTGCCGGGCTGGGTCGCGATGGCCGAACGGCTGCTGGGGGCGGAACCTTGGCCCGCGCAAGGGGCCGATCTGGCGCTGGCGCTGGCCGGGCGGGCGGCGCTGGGGGTGCTGGGCCTGGCTGCCGTGCCCGCGGCTCTGGTGCTGGCCGGGCTGGTGGTCCAGCGCGGGCTGGTCTTCACGCCCTCGAAGCTTGCGCCCGACCTCAAGCGGATCGACCCGTTCCGCAATCTGGCCCAGAAGTTCGGGCCCAAGGGACTGGCGGCATTCGCCCTGTCGGTGGCAAAGGTCTGCGCGGTCGCCGTGGGGGGATGGCTGATCTATGCCCGGCTGGCGGCGTGGATCATGCGCTCGTCCGAGATGGGCGAATGGTCGTGGATCGCGGGTCTGCCCGTCCTGCTGCGCCATGCGCTGGGGCTGGCCCTGGCAGTGGCGGTGGTCTTTGCGGCGCTCGATATCCTGTGGAAGTGGTTCGATTTCCGCCGCCGCAACCGGATGACCCGGCAGGAGGTGCAGGACGAATACAAGGACAGCGAGGGCGATCCGCATCTGCGTGCGGCACGGCGCCAGCGCGCGGTCGATCTGGCGATGGGCTCGATGCTGGCCGATGTGGAAAAGGCCGATGTGGTGATCGTGAACCCGACCCATTACGCCGTCGCGCTGGAATGGAAACGCGGCAGCGGGCGGGCGCCGGTATGCCTTGCGAAAGGCGTCGACGAGGTCGCGCTTCGCATCCGCGAACGGGCGCGCGACCACAAGGTGCCGATCTGGTCCGACCCGCCCTGCGCCCGCGCGCTGCATGCACAGGTCGGCATCGGCGAGGAAATCACCCGCGATCAGTTCGGCCCCGTCGCCGCCGCGATCCGCTTTGCCGAAGCGATGCGCGCCAAGGCCCGTCAGGGCTGGGGCGGCACGTTGCAGGGGGGCATCGGAACATGAGGGGATCTGCAGCGCACCACGGGGGCTGCGCGGGCGCTTGGGGCACCGTCCGCCTGTGGGGTGCCGCGTTACCCTGCCCGCCCCTGGACGCCACCGGCCCGGCGTCCCGGTGCGACCGGATGGGCAGGCCGGTTCGGGCGAAGGGATGGACGGAATGAACAGCCGGGTGCAACAGTTGCAGGCGCTGGAACGGCTGTCGCGGCTGAAGGCCGATCTGGAACTGCGGCGGTTTTCGGCGTTTCGGGCGCATGTCCAGGCTGTGCAGGCCACGGCCGAGGGGATGCGGGCCGAACTGGCCGAGGCCGCCGCGGCCCCTGCGGGCGCGGCTGTGGCGGACTGGCGGGCGGCCCATGCGCTGGTCGGCTAT
>CALLYR010000223.1 GCA_937859005.1 uncultured Paracoccus sp.
GGCCAGATGGCCGGGGCGGTGGCGCGAGACGACGATGACGGAAACGGCCGGGGACGGGGCGGCCGGGACGGTCACGCCATTCCCATCCGCCGCATCATCGATTCGACCTTGGGGACATCGGCGGGGTTGTTCAGCTCCCAGAACTCGCGCCCGCGCGCCTGAACCTCGACGCACAGGACGCGGCCGCCGTGTTCGAGGAAACGCAGCTGCTCCAACCCCTCCAGCCGCTCCAGCGTGCCCTCGGGCCAGGTCGCATAGGCCGCCAGCGCATCGGGGCGATAGGCATAGACGCCGACATGGTGGAACACCGGGCTGGGCGCATCCGGGGCGACGTCGTGAGGGACAAAGGGGATCACCTCTTTCGAGAAGTAAAGCGCCGTCCCGTCCGTGCCGAAGACCGCCGTGGTGCCGCCGACCCGGCCCGCCGCGCGGTCGGCCAGCAGATCGGCGCGCATGGCGCCAGAACAGCGCAGGACCGGGGTCGCGACCTCGGCCTGCGGGGCGGCGCGCAGGCCCGCGACCAGATCCTCGACGAACCAGGCGGGGGTCAGCGGCGCGTCGCCCTGAAGGTTGACGACGATCTCGGGACGCTCGGGCAACTGCGCCAGCACCTCGGCGCAGCGTTCGGTGCCGTTGCGGCAGTCGGGCGAGGTCATCGCCACCTCGGCCCCGAAGCCCGCCGCGTGGTCGGCGATGCGGGAATCGTCGGTCGCCACGATCACCCGGTCGGCGCCCGCGACCGCCATCGTCCCAGCTGCGCCGGATCAGGCTGCGCGCCTGCCCTGTGGCTCCGGTCAGTTCGGCCAGCGGCTTGCCAGGATAGCGCGAGGACTGGAACCGCGCGGGAATGAGGACGACGACCGACATGGAATCAGCCCTGCGGATGCAGCAGCACGCCCGGCGCATGGGCGATGAAGAACGGGTTTTCAAAGCCGGGCTTGCCATAGGTCAGGGGCATGTGGTCGTCGAAGCGCACCACCTGCCCCCCTGCCCCGCGCAGCACGGCATCGCCCGCCGCCGTGTCCCATTCCATCGTCCGGCCAAGGCGGGGATACAGGTCGGCCTCGCCCGTCGCCACCAGACAGAACTTCAGCGACGACCCGGCGCTGGTCATGTCGCGCACGGCATATTGTGCGATATAGTCGTCGGTGGCCTGATCGCGGTGGGATTTCGACGCAACCACCATCAGCGCGCGGTTGTCGGGCGTGGCGTTCACGCCGATCGGGCGGACAATGCCCGGTTCGGCGCCGAAGGGGCCCGTCTCCTCGACCGCGCGGCCGGAGGCGTCGGTATAGAACAGGCGGCCCCTGGCGGGCGCATAGACGACGCCGCGCAGCGGCACGCCGTTCTCGACATAGGCGATGTTGACGGTGAAATCGCCGCGGCGCTGGACGAATTCCTTGGTGCCGTCCAGCGGATCGACGATCAGGAAGGTGGACAGGCGCTGGCCATGGGTGTCGGCCTGTTCCTCGGTCACAAGGGGCATCTCGGGAAATGCCGCGCGCAGCCCGGCCGAGATCAGGGCGTCCGCCGCCTCGTCGGCCTCGGTCACGGGCGAGGCGTCCAGCTTGGCCCGGACCGCGAAATCGGGTCCTTCATAGACGCGCATGATGGCGGTGCCGGCGTCAAGCGCCAGCCGCCGCATTTCCGAGACGAGTCGATCGAATTGCATGCGCTTTCCCCCGTAAATCCGGCGCGGCCGCCCGCAAGGGGGCGGCAGGCGCGATTGAATGACGCAACCTGCGCCCTTATGATCGGGGCCAGGGCAATGGGCAAGCACGCCCCCGCCCGCTGTCCCGCCCCCTCAACGACGCGGTTTCCAATGTTCGTCCGGCGCAAGACCCGAAACCTGGCCGAAGCCGCGTTCACGACGCTGGCGCTGATCTATCACCAGACCGTCCACAACCTGCGCAAGACCCACAGCAATGCGGTGATCGGCCTGCTGATGGCGATCCTGCAGACCGTGATCATGGTGCTGGGATTCTTTGCGATCTATTGGGTCATGGGAATCAAGCGCTCGCCCCTGCGGGGCGATTTCATGCTGTTCCTGATGTCGGGCATCTTCATCTTCATGGTCCATGTCCAGGCGGCGGGGGCAGTGTCCGGGGCGGGGTCGTCGACCTCGGCCATGATGAAGCACGGGCCCATGAACACGGCGATCGCGATCACGGCGGCGGCGCTGGCCGCGCTTTACACCCGCGTCGTCGCCATCATCGTGATCCTGTGGTTCTATCACGTGCTGGGCAATCCCGTCGTGGTCGAGAACTGGCGCGGCTGCATGGCGATGCTGCTGCTGGCGTGGTTCTCGGGGTCCTGCATCGGACTGGTGTTCCTGTCGATCCGGCAGTGGTGGCCGGCAGGGGGAAACATCATCACCCAACTGTTCCAGCGCATCAACATGGTGGCGTCGGGCAAGATGTTCGTGGCGAACATGCTGCCCGGCTTCATGCTGGCGATGTTCGACTGGAATCCGCTGTTCCACATCATCGACCAGACCCGCGGCTTCCTGTTCATCAACTATACGCCGCATTATTCCTCGATCAGCTATCCGGTCTGGGTCACGCTGGCGATCCTGATGATCGGGCTGATGGCCGAATTCGTGACCCGCAACGCCGCCTCGCTCAGCTGGACGGCGGGGCGCTGAGGGGGGCGGTCGCGCCCGCCATCCGCAGCGTCAGATTGACCCGTCCCCCGCCGGGGACCAGATCGGAGCTGCCCGGCCGGATGCGGTCGATGCCGTGATGGGTCAGGCGCGCGGCGCCCCCCATCACCACCACGTCCCCCGATTCCAGCCACAGGCTTTCGGTGCGCCCGCCCCGTTCCAGGTTGCCGATGCGGAACAGCGCGGCATCCCCCAGGCTGACCGAAACCACGGGCCAGTGCATTTCGGCCTCGTCCCGGTCCTGATGCAGGCCCATGCGCGCGCCTTCGCGATACAGGTTGACCAGGCAGCTGTCGGGCAGCCGGTCCAGCCCCGTGACATGGGACCACAGATCCAGCAGTTGCCCCGGAATCGGCGGCCATTCGCGCCCGTCGGGCTGCCGCGGTTCATAGCGATAGCCGCGCCGGTCCGTGGTCCACCCCAGGCCCCCGGCCGAGGACATGGCGACCGACATCGGCTTGCCCCAGCGCGTGACCGGCCGCACCGGGGGCGCCGCCGCCCAGATCGTCTGGACCGCGCCCATCAGGTTCCGCTGCGCACGGGCGTCCAGCAGCCCGCGATGGACCCTGAAACCCCGCATGATTTCAGTGGGCACCGGCCCCGGCGTCGCCATTTCCACCCCCTGCATTTCACCCGGAGCGCCGCTTGCGCGGCCAAAACAGCACCCTATATACGCTTCGAAGCCGGTCGGGGCAGCCCGGCCATGACAACCACGGGATAGGGGCGCGGGGGCCGCGGACGGACCCGCATTCCGGACCATCGCCGCAAGGAAAGGTTTACACGAATGGCCAAAGTCATCGGCATCGACCTGGGGACCACGAACAGCTGCGTCGCCATCATGGACGGCAGCCAGCCGCGGGTCATCGAGAATTCCGAAGGCGCGCGCACCACGCCCTCGATCGTCGCCTTCACCGAGAACGAGCGTCTGGTCGGCCAGCCTGCCAAGCGTCAGGCCGTGACCAACCCGGAAAACACCGTCTTCGCCGTCAAGCGCCTGATCGGCCGCCGCGTCACCGACGCCGAGGTGGAAAAGGACCGCAACCTCGTCCCCTACAAGATCGTGGACGGCGGCAACGGCGACGCCTGGGTGGAAATCCGGGGCGAGAAATATTCCCCCGCGCAGATCAGCGCGATGATCCTTCAGAAGATGAAGGAAACCGCCGAATCGTATCTGGGCGAGAGCGTGTCGCAGGCGGTCATCACCGTCCCCGCCTATTTCAACGACGCCCAGCGCCAGGCGACCAAGGACGCGGGCAAGATCGCGGGCCTCGACGTGCTGCGCATCATCAACGAGCCGACGGCGGCGGCGCTGGCCTATGGCCTGGACAAGAAGGACAGCAAGACGATCGCGGTCTATGACCTCGGCGGCGGCACCTTCGACATCACCATCCTGGAAATCGACGACGGCCTGTTCGAGGTGAAATCCACGAACGGCGACACCTTCCTGGGCGGCGAAGACTTCGACATGCGGATCGTGAACTACCTCGCCGAGGAGTTCAGGAAAGAGCATGGCGTCGACCTGACCAAGGACAAGATGGCGCTGCAGCGGCTGAAGGAAGCTGCGGAAAAGGCCAAGATCGAGCTGTCCTCGTCCTCGCAGACCGAAATCAACCAGCCCTTCATCAGCATGGACAAGAACAGCGGCACCCCGCTGCACATGGTCATGAAGCTGACCCGCGCCAAGCTGGAATCGCTGGTGGGCGACCTCATCAAGGCCACGCTGAAGCCCTGCCAGGCCGCGCTGAAGGATGCGGGCCTGTCGAAAGGCGACATCGACGAGGTGGTGCTGGTCGGCGGCATGACCCGGATGCCCAAGGTGATCGAGGAAGTGACCTCGTTCTTCGGCAAGGAGCCGCACAAGGGCGTCAACCCCGACGAGGTCGTGGCGCTGGGCGCGGCTATCCAGGCCGGCGTGCTGCAGGGCGACGTCAAGGATGTCGTGCTGCTGGACGTGACGCCGCTGAGCCTTGGCATCGAGACGCTGGGCGGCGTGTTCACCCGTCTGATCGACCGCAACACCACGATCCCGACGAAAAAGTCGCAGACCTTCTCGACCGCCGAGGACAACCAGAACGCGGTGACGATCCGGGTCTTCCAGGGCGAGCGCGAAATGGCCGCGGACAACAAGCTGCTGGGCCAGTTCAACCTTGAGGACATCCCCCCGGCGCCGCGCGGGATGCCGCAGATCGAGGTGACGTTCGACATCGACGCCAACGGCATCGTGTCTGTCAGCGCCAAGGACAAGGGCACCGGCAAGACGCAGAACATCACGATCCAGGCCTCGGGCGGGCTGTCCGACGCCGACATCGACAAGATGGTGCGCGACGCCGAGGCGAATGCCGAGGCCGACAAGACCCGCCGCGAACTGGTGGAAACCCGCAACCAGGCCGAAAGCCTGCTGCACACCACCCGCAAGTCGCTGGACGAGCATGGCGACAAGGTGGACAGCTCGACCGTCGAGGCGATCGAACTGGCGATCGGCGCGCTTGAAGATGCGCTGAAGTCCGACGACGCGGGCAAGATCCGCGGGGGGATCCAGAACCTGATGGATGCCTCAATGAAGCTGGGCGAGGCGATCTACAAGGCTGGCCAGACCGAGACCGAGACCGAGACCGGCGAAGGCCGCGACGCCGGCGGGCCGCGGGACGTGGACGACGATATCGTGGACGCCGACTTCGAGGACCTGGGCGAAGGCAAGCGCAAGTAAGCGCCCGCACCTCACCGGCCGGTCCGCGTTTCCGCGCGGGCCGGTCTTTGCATCAAGGCGGCAGGATGCCGCCCCATGATCCCGGACCATGATGGCAAAGCGCGACTATTACGACGTTCTCGGCATCACTCGCGGCGCCACCGCCGACGAGATCAAGAAGGCTTTCCGTACCAAGGCCAAATCCCTGCACCCCGACCGCAACCCGGATTGCAAGCTGTCGGAATCCGAGTTCAAGGAGGTCAACGAGGCTTATGACTGCCTCAAGGACCCCCAGCGCAAGGCGGCCTATGACCGTTTCGGCCATGCGGCCTTCGACGGCGGCATGGGGGGGATGGGCGGATTCGGCGCACGCGGCGGCAACGGCGATTTCGGCGCGGCCTTCGCCGATGTGTTCGAGGATCTGTTCGGCGAGTTCGTCAATGCGCGGGCGGGCGGAGGCCGGGCGCGTCCGGCGCGCGGGCAGGATCTGCGCTATAACCTGCGCGTGACGCTGGAAGAGGCCTATCGCGGGCTGGACAGGACCATCAGCGTGCCCGGCGCGGTCGCCTGCACGTCCTGCAACGGCACCGGCGCCGAG
>CALLYR010000224.1 GCA_937859005.1 uncultured Paracoccus sp.
CCCGCCGATCCGCAACCGGACTCGGCGCCTGTGGTGCCGGAAGAACCTGTGCAACCCGGTCCGACAGACGAGCCGAAAGCCCGACCGGTCCCCCGCCCTGCCTGCCGACGTGCCCCCGCAGGTCGCCGCCATCATCGCGGCGCTGGCGGACCTGGACGAGGATTTCGAGCCCGCCGACGATCTGCATCTGGTCACCCAGCGGTTCAGGGGCCGCCGCTGGGAGACCATCGCGGGCGAGCTGGGCTGCGGCGAGAATGACGTGAAGGCGCGCTGGCGGCTGATCCTGCGCTGCAAGGTGGCGCAGACGGGCGGCATCGTCACGCCGCAGGGCTGGTCCGACCTGATGGCCGCCGCGCGCCTGCGGGCCGGGCAGGACTGATCCCCGATGCAGCGCGAGGACATCCGCCTGAGCGAGGCCCATGCCATGCCGATGGCCGAGGTGGTCGCGCGGCTGGGACTGACCGGCCTGCGCCGCACCGGCGCCGAGCTGGTGGGCCCGTGCCCTGACTGCGGCGGCACCGACCGCTTCGGCGTGAACCTGGTCGCCAACGTCTTCAACTGCCGCCGCTGCGAGGCCAGGCGCGACCAGGTGTCGCTGGTCAGCCATGTCCTGAAGCTGGACTTCAAGGCGGCGCTGGACTGGCTGTGCGGCCCGGCCGAAGAGCTGACGCCTGCGCAGCGCGCCGAACGCGCGCGCAAGGCCGCCGAACACCGGCGCGCCCGTGCGGCGCGAGGCGATCGCGGCGGCGCGCGCGGTCTGGTCGCGGGCGACGGACGCCGAGGGTTCGCCGGTGCGCGACTATCTGGCCCACCGGGCGATCACCCGCGAACTGCTGCCCGCGATGCCGCGCTGCCTGCGCTTTCTGGCCGACTGCCCCTATACGGTGCCCGACGAAGAGCGGCGCGGCCGCTGGCGGGTGATCCATCGCGGCCCGGCGATGATCGCGGCGGTGCAGGGCCCGCAGGGCGATCTGACCGCGGTGCACCGCACCTGGATCGACCTGGACCGGCCGTCACCGACCCGCTGGGGCGCCGCACCGACCTGCCCGCCAAGAAGGTGCTGGGCTCGAAGAAGGGCGGCGCCATCCGGCTGAGCAGCCCGCCGGCCGCGACCACGCTGATCATGGGCGAGGGGATCGAGACGACGCTGTCAGGGCGGGTGGCCGAGGCGCACCGGGCGGTGTCGGCGTTCTGGGCGGGCGTGGACCTGGGCAACATGTCCGGGCGGCGCAAGCTGGGCGAGGGCCTGAAATACGCGGGCCTTCCCGATCTCGACGACGGCGAGGCCTTCGTGCCGCCCGCCCGGATCACGCGGCTGATCTTCATCCAGGACGGCGACAGCGACCCGCGCCTGACGCGGGCCAAACTGGAGGCGGGCCTGCGCCGGGCCATGGTCCTGCGCCCCGGCCTGACCGCGGCCCTCGTCTTTGCCGGCGAGGGGCGCGACCTGAACGACGTGCTGCGGGAGACGCCGTGCCCCTGACCCTTTTCCCCTTTGCCGACCCTTCCCGAAAGCAGGTTCCCTGATGTCCACCATTTTCACGGCTGCCGGGCGGTATTTCGACTTTGCCGCCCCTGAATCCGCATACATCGAGATCGGCGAGATCGCCCATGCGCTGTCGCATCTGTGCCGGTTCACGGGGCACGTCCGCGAATTCTACAGCGTGGCCGAACACAGCTGGCACGTCAGCCACCTGGTGCCGCCCGCCGATGCGCTGGCCGGGCTGCTGCACGACGCGCCCGAGGCATTCATCGGCGACGTGGCCCGGCCGCTGAAGGCGCTGCTGCCCGATTACCGCGCGATCGAGGCGCGGGTCGAGGCCGCGGTGCTAGGATGCTTCGGTCTGGACCCGCAGCTGCCCGCCAGCGTGAAGGCGGCGGACCGCGACATGCTGCGGGTCGAGCAGGTGCAGGCGATGCGTGCGGGCGGGCAGGACTGGTCCTCGACTGCTGGCAGCTTCGCCCATCCCGCAGCCAGGCTGGTCGAGCTGCGTTTCTGGGAGCCCCGCCAGGCGCGGATGATGTTTCTGCGCCGGTTCGAAGAACTGACGGCATGAGTACCGGTCCCCTGTATCTGCGCCGCATCGCGCGGCGCTGCACCAGCCAGGAGCCGATGCAGATCGGCCCGGACAAGCCGCAGCGGGTGCCATCAGTGCCGAAGGGAATGACGGCCGCACAGGCCAATGCCTTCCTGCGGTCGCTGCCCCGGCCCGCGCCCGAGGAGTTCGGGCTGCCGCCGTTCGACGGACGGGAGGATGCCGCATGACCGACGATCCGACACCCACCGCCGCCGAGATCATGGCTCGGGAAGAACCGGTCGACCTGCCCGAGGGACTGGTGCCGCCCGCGCCCGACGACGCGCCGGCGGATGACGAGCCCGCCTGTGCGCCGCCCGGTGATGTGCCCCCCGCGCGTCCCGGTCCGGACGATCCCGAAGATCCCGCGCGCGCCTGCGCGGCGCTGCCGCTGAACGATTTCGGCAACGGGCAACGGTATGTCCGCCATTTCGGTGAGGACGTGAAGCGGGTTCCGCGCATCGGCTGGCATGTGTGGAGCGGCTCGGTCTGGCAGCACGACCCTGACGAGATCGAGGTCCGCAAGCTCGCGCAGCAGCTGGGCGCGCTGATCACCCGGGAAATCCCGCACCTGGTCCTGGAGGACTGGCAGATGCAGGTGCTGGCGCGCGAGCGCGACCTGCGGGCCAGGGTCAAGGCAGCCGAGACCCGGCTCGCCTCGGCGCCGGACGAGGAAGAGCGCGCCGCCGCGTAGGCCGAACTGGACCAGCTGCACCCGGAGATGGCAAAGCTGCGCGGGGTCTGCGATGTGCTGGCCAAGAGCGCGCGACCATCACAGCTTTGCCAAGACGACGGACAACAGCGGCCGCATCAATGCGGCGCTGAAGGAAGGCAGAATCGGACTGGCGCAGGCGTTCGACGCGCTGGACGCCGCCCCCCTCGATGTTGCTTGCGAGACGGGGATCCTTCGCTTCAGCGTGCTCGGCGGCGAGCCGGACGACGGATTCGCGCCGGTGGCCGACATGGCCATGGTGCCGCATGCGCGCGATCTGCGCATCACCAAGTTGATGCCGGTGGCCTATGACCCCGATGCCCGCGCCCCCCAGTTCGAGGCGTTCCTGCAGCGCGATCCCGCGATCTGGCAGCCGTTACACCGTTATGAAGCGTGTCCCAAGGACTGTCGGCGGAGGCGGTAAATCTCTTCGGCGAGGCCGGATTTTCGCAGAAGCTGTTCCGCAGCATTCATGTAGCGAGCGAGGTAACCATCGTCGCGCTCCCGAGCCGGATCGGCCATACAGGATTCGAAACCCTTTTCGTTACCATCAGCTTCCGCCAGGACGCGTGCCATCCGTTTCAACAGATCGTCGGACACTTCCGCTACTCCAACACACCATCGTTTAAAAGCCATGATCGTTCAAAAGCCATGGGCTGGATTGTGTCGAAAGGCGATGGAACCGTCACCTGTACAAAAGGCCATGTCCGAGGTGGACCGCGTTCAACAGCCCGCGGGCGCTTGAAGTTAGTGCAGCCGCCGCCTGCCGGAGCGATGTTCCACTCCCAGCCTGCGGCACGATACCGTTCCTGATCCCTTCGTGCATCCTTTCGTGCCCCACGCCCGCCATGCTGATGTTCCGCCCCGCCCTGCCAGGCCGGGCCCATGCTGTTTCTGCCAAAGGTGATTTCATGCCCGACGACCCCAGCGCCTGGCGCAGCGTGTTTTCCGACCACAACCTGATCCTGGCGTTCTTCGGCGCGCTTGGCGGCTCGGTGCGGGCGCTGGCGCTGCGCACGACCTGGCGCGAGGGGCTGCGGGTGGTGCTGATCGGATCGGCCACGGCCTTCGGGGCGGGCGTGCTCGCGCCGGCGCTGCTGAAACCCTATTTCGGCGAGCTGGCCGTGGGCTCGCCCGGCGCGATGGGCACGCTGGGGGCGAGCTGCTTCCTGCTGGGGCTGATCGCCGTGACGCTGATCGAACGGGTGATCGACAAGCGAAAGGACGAGGGCGATGGCACATCCTGAACCGATCTTCCGGGCGCCGAAGGGCACGGCGAACTTCAACGCCTTCCGCACCCTGCAGATGGGGGTGGTCTGCGCGCTGGCGATCATGCTGGCCGCCGAGCCGATGCTGCGGCTGTGGGACATGACGCGCGCGGTGCCCTGGGTGCAGGCCCGGATCGAGCTGCGCCCGGCGCCGGAGCCGTACGGGGCGATCGTCGTGGACAGTGTCCACGCCGCCCATCCGGTCAGCGGCGAGCGCCGGGTCTGGGTCGAGACCCCCGAGGGCCACCGCATCTGCGACGCCGAACGCCACGACAGCTGGTCGGGGACCAGCGGACGGACCTGGTCGTTCCGCGCCTTCACCGAGGCCGGCTGCGATCTGCCGGCCGCGCCGTTCCGGGTCTGCAGCAGCTTCATCGTCGAGACCGCGCGCGGGCTGCGCGGGTCGTTCGGCCCGGACTGCTCGGGGCTGTTCGAGCCGCGGGCGCAAGGCCGCTGATCGCTGCCTGACAGCGGCCGCGCGGGATGGATCGGATCATCCCTGCAAGGGGCTGCCCTTGGGAAGGGGCGCTCAGCCCTTTCTCACAGGTGGGGCAGGGGGTTTGGGTGGCGGTGGCGGTGGTGGCTTGGGAGTTGAGCCCCCAGGCCCATGAGTGCCACCCTTCCCAATGGGAGGGCCTCCTTTCGGTGCCATGAACATCTCCGCGAGGAACAATGCCATGAACGATAATCGGAATGCCGTGATTCGGGAAAGTCAGCGGCAATCAGAAGAAATCCTGAAATCCCAACTGACTATTGCCATTGCGTCGGATACGCGGGCGCTGACGTTTTGTGGCATTACGCTCACCGCTGCCTCTCTGCTTGTCGGCTTGGCCGATCAGGCCGAGGTCACAGTCGCCATGTATGCAGCCTCTGCAATGATGTTTGCCGCAGGTGCTTTGTCGGCCTGGACTGCCATGCCTGTCGCCTGGTACGCGCCCGGCCAGCCGGGGCGGGATTTTGCGGAAGATATCGAAACCGACCGACCCATGAATGCCGTGATAGGCGAAATGGTGGCTTTCAACGACCGCCACTTCGACATCAACGAGCAGGTCAGGGATCGGCAAAGCCGCTGGCTCAGGGTCGCTGCCCTGCTGGCCGGATCTGCCGCGCCGGTCGGGATGCTGATCCAGATGGTGGCGTGGACAGCGCAGTAACCGGAGGGAGGCAACACCAGCCAAGCGCTTCTCGTGGGGCCGTTCTTCTAGGACAGCGCCTTGCGCAAGGCCGCGTTCACGATGGCGCTCTTGTTGGGCTGGGCGTCCAGTGCGGCGGCAAGGTCGGGGTCGATCATGAAGTTCATGCGCACCTTGCGCTGACCTTCGAGCAGGGGCGGCCGTCCCCGGCGGGCGGCCTTGAAGAAGGTTTCGTCCAGTTCCCGGACTTCGCCGTCCGGCCCGATCCGCGGTTCACCCTTGGGCATGGAGCTTCCTTTCCCTGGCATTGGCCTTGCGCAGGCTGATGACCCGCAGGCTGTCGCCGCGCATGCACCACGCGACGACGCAAAGCCGGTTGTCGATCGGAACGAGGCTGATAAAGCGGACTTCGCCCTAATCGGTGCGGCTGTCCTCGACCGTGAGGGCGGCATCCCACTCGGCCTCGGCCACCGAGGCGAAGTCCAGGCCCCGGTGTTGCAGGGTCCAGTCTCGCTTCGCTTCGTCCCAGTCCAGTTTCATAGGATTTTCATACACACATAAAGACGCCAAGTCAATAACGGTGTGTATGGAAATACTGCCCCGCCCCGCCATCGTGCGGGGTTTTTTCATGGAGAAATCCCATGGCGACAAAGCTGCGCGGCATGTCCGTCGCGGATGTGCAGGGGCTGCTGGCCTCAACCGGCTATTATCGCGGCGCGATCGACGGCGACGACGGGCCGGCCACCTGGGCCGCGGTCGGAATCATCGAGCGCAATGCCGGACAGGGCCGGGACGGCTGGTCCAGGGCGCGGCGCCTGATCGCGGCCGCGCAGGTCGTGCTGGCGGCGCAAGGCCATGAGCCCGGCTTTGCGGGCGGCTATGCCGGGGCAAACACGCAGGAGGCCCTGACCGCCTGGCGATCGGCGCAGGTGGATGTCAGCGCGTCGGTCGAGCGGGCGCCGGCCGCTGCCGTCATGGCGCCCACGGCCGGCGCGGGCTGGCCGCTGCAGCGCGACATGGAAGGATTCTTTGGCCCAGCCGGGGGACCTGCCTGCACGAATGGGCGCTGCGAGCTGCCGTTCCCGTTTCTGATCGACTGGAACGATGGCGAGCGGGTCACGGGCTTTCGCTGCCACGAGAAGGTGGCCGCGCGCCTGACCGCCATCTTTGCCGATGCCGCGCAGCATTTCGGCGAGGCCGAGTTCCGTCGCCTGCGGCTCGACCGCTGGGGCGGCTGCTTCAACCATCGCAGGATGCGCGGCGGCGAGGCGCTGTCGGTCCATGCCTGGGGCGCGGCCGTGGACCTCGATCCCTCGCGCAACCAGCTGCGCTGGGGCGTGGACCGCGCGGCCTTTGCCCGACCCGAATACGCGCCCTGGTGGCGCATCGTCATGGCCCGCGGCGCGGTGCCGGCGGGCTGACGCGGACCGCCCTCGCGCTGCCGATCCTGGAATCCGATTCGCCCGGATGAAGCGCGCGCTCTCTCCTGCTCA
>CALLYR010000225.1 GCA_937859005.1 uncultured Paracoccus sp.
GGGCGCGGGCGGCCGCTGGACCCGGTCGCGCGCTTCCATCTGGGCAACGGGGCCGAGGCGCATCGCCTGATCGCCCGCGCCGACCTGTCGCCGCCGGGCTTGCGGCAGTCGCTGGGGCTGATGGTGAACTATCTTTACGACCTGCCGCGGATCGACGCACGCCACGGCGCCTTCAGCGAAACGGGCGCCATTGCCGCGCCGCGCCGATTGATCGACCTGGCCCGCAAGGCGCCGGACCTGACGGAGACCGCCCCATGACAAACCGCCTTTACGACGCGCTGATGGGACCGCATGCGCAGTCGGACCGCGTCCTGCTGACCGAGGCGGAGGGATGCGTGACCACTTACGCCGACATGCACCGCCTGTCGGGGCGGCTGGCCAACCTGCTGGCGGCCAAGGGCGTGAGGCCGGGCGACCGCGTGGCGGCACAGGTGGAAAAATCGGTTCCGGCGCTGGCGCTGTATCTTGCCTCGCTGCGCTCGGGGGCGGTGTTCCTGCCGCTGAACCCGGCCTATACGGCGGCGGAACTGGCCTATTTCGCCGGCGACGCCGAACCGGCGCTGGTCGTATGCGACCCGACGCGGCTGGAATCGACCCAGGCCATTACCGGTGCGGCGCAGGTGCTGACGCTGGGGACGGAGGGCAAGGGTTCTCTGATGGACGCCGCGGCAGACCAGCCCGAGACACAGACCCCGGTGGCGCGCGCGGGCGGCGATCTGGCGGCGATCCTGTACACTTCCGGCACGACGGGGCGGTCGAAAGGAGCGATGCTCAGCCATGACAACCTGCTGTCGAACGCGCAGGTGCTGGTGCGGGAATGGCGGGTGACAGCGGATGACGTGCTGCTGCATGCCCTGCCGATCTTTCACACCCACGGGCTGTTCGTGGCGGTGAATACGGTGATGCTGGCGGGCGGGTCGATGATCTGGCTGCCGCGGTTCGACGCCGCGCAGGTGGCCGCGCTGCTGCCGCGGGCCACGGTGATGATGGGGGTGCCGACCTTCTATACCCGCCTGCTGGACCGCCCCGACTTCACCCGCGAGACGGCGGCAGGGATGCGGCTGTTCGTGTCCGGGTCGGCGCCGCTGCTGGCCGACACGCACCGGGCATTTCAGGCGCGCACCGGCCATCGCATCCTGGAACGCTACGGGATGACCGAGACGAACATGAACACCTCGAACCCTCATGACGGCGAGCGGCGGCCGGGCACGGTCGGCCTGCCTCTGCCGGGGGTCGAGTTGCGGATCATGGGCGAAGGCGGGCCGGTCCCCGATGGCGGGATCGGCATGATCGAGGTGCGCGGGCCCAATGTCTTTCAGGGATACTGGCGGATGCCCGAAAAGACCGCCGAGGAACTGCGCCCCGACGGCTGGTTCATCACCGGCGACCTGGGGGCGCGCGACGGGGACGGCTATGTCACCATCGTCGGGCGCGGCAAGGACCTGGTGATCTCGGGCGGGTTCAACGTCTATCCGAAAGAGGTCGAACTGCTGATCGACGAACTGCCGGGGGTGCTGGAAAGCGCGGTGATCGGCGTGCCGCATCCCGATCTGGGCGAAGCGGTGGTGGCCGTCGTCGCCCGCCGGCCCGGCACCGAGCCCGACCCGCAGGAGATACTGGAGGCGCTGTCGGGGCGGCTTGCGCGGTTCAAGCAGCCGCGGCGCGTGATCGTGGTGGACGAACTGCCCCGCAACACCATGGGCAAGGTGCAGAAGGCCGCGCTGCGCGCCGGACATGCGGGGCTGTTCGCCGGGGGCTGAACCAAGAGGAAATGGTCCTGCGGCAAAGCATCCCACAGGCCAAGGGGCGCGCAGCAGGCTGGAACCGGCCGCCGTCTGGCGGGGGCAGGCTCGTCCGGACCCGACCGTTTCCAGTCAGGACAAGGATGTTTCCGGGGGGCGCCGGGATAGCAGCCCGCACCATCGCAGTCGCGCGCGCCATCTGTTCTGCCGCAACCGATCCGGGGCCGTGGCAGGTCGCAGAATAATTCGCGGACAGGACCGGCAGGGCCGCCTGTGAGGGAGGAGCGTTCAGGAAAGACGGAAGCGCCCGATCCGCTTTGCATCATGCACATCTGTGAAGGGATGGGACCAGTCCTCTGTCTGTGGTCCTCGCCTTGCCATGGGATCCCCTCACCATTGCCGTCAGGAACGCATGTGCCTGTCCGGGCAGGAAAGACATCGGGACGGCGACCTTGTCATCATGACGATCATGTATCGGACGGGGGGGAGGCTGTTGCCTCGTCCCTCGGACCCAGTCGCGCGAACAGAAAGATCCTGTCCGCCGATGCGGCCCAGAACCGCCTTCCGGCAATCCGCCGGTCAGGGCGTCAGACGGGCCGTCCGGCGCCGGGTTCCTGCGGGACGGACCGCTTGCGCCGCATCGTCAGGCGGCGGACCGCGACATAGAAGCCCGGCACCATGAAGATGCCCAGGAAGGTCGCGGCGATCATCCCCCCCATCACCCCGATCCCGATCGAGTTCTGCGCCGCCGCCCCCGCGCCCGTGGCGATGGCCAGCGGCAGCACGCCGAGGATGAACGCGAGCGAGGTCATCAGGATCGGGCGCAGGCGCAGGCGCGCGGCCTCGACCGCGGCCTCCTCGGGGGTGCGGCCCTGCGTTTCCAGGTCGCGGGCGAATTCGACGATCAGGATGGCGTTCTTGGCGGCAAGGCCGATGGTGGTCAGGATCCCCACCTTGAAATACACATCGTTCGACTGCCCGAAGATCAGCGCCGCCAACACCGCCCCCAGCACACCCACCGGCACCGCCAGCATGACCGAGAACGGCACCGACCAGCTTTCGTAAAGCGCGGCCAGCGACAGGAACACCACCAGCGCCGACAGCGCATACAGATAGGGCGCCTGATTGCCCGACTGGCGTTCCTGATAGGCCAGCCCCGTCCAGGCCACGCCGTATCCGCCGGGCATCTGCGCGACCAGTTCCTCCATCGCGTCCATCGCCTGGCCCGAGGACACGCCCGGCGCCTCGCTGCCGCTGATCGAGATGGCGTCGGTGCCTTCGAACCGCGCAAGACGCGGGGCGACCGGCACCCAGCGCGTGGACATGAAGGCGCTGAAGGGCACCATCTCGCCCGCGCTGTTGCGGGCATACCAGGCCTCCAGATCCTCGGGCTGCATGCGGAAGCGAGCCGCGCCCTGCACGATCACCGGCCGCAGCGTCGCGCCAAGGGCGAAGTCGTTGACCTCGCGCCCGGCAAAGATCGTGGCCAGCATCCCGTTCACGTCCGACAGGCTCAGCCCCAGCGCCTCGGCGCGTTGCGCGTCGATGTCCAGCCGCAGGGCGGCGTCGTCCTCGTCCCCCTGGCTTTGCACATTGGTCAGGTGGGGGTCGGTTTCCGCCGCCTGTTCCAGCGCGCGGGCTGCCTCGCGCAGGGCGTCCGGGCCGCGGGCGGACTGGTCGATCAGATACATCTGGAACCCGGCGCTGTTGCCCAGTCCCTGGATCGCCGGCGGCTGCATGAACATCACCCGGCCCGCACGGTGGTCCTGGAACCGTTCGTTCGCGCGTTCGACGATGGCGCTTGCGGACTGGTCCGGGCCGCTGCGTTCGCCGAAATCCTTCAGCCGCACGAACAGCGTCGCGCGGCCCTGCCCCGTGGCCGAAAAGCCGAACCCCAGCGCCCCGAAGGTCGAGGCGACGGCGGTCTCCTGCTTCAGCAGGTAATTCTCGACCTCTTCCACCACGGCGCGGGTCTGCGCAATGGTGGTGCCTTCGGACAGGTTGATCTGGGCCATCAGCACGCCCTGATCCTCGGTCGGCAGGAACGTCGAGTTCATGCGCGCGAACAGCTGCCAGACCCCCGCCCCGATCAGGACCAGCACCAGCAGCACCAGGAACGGCCGATGCACCGTGCGCGCCACCAGCCGGGCATAACCATGGGTCATGCGGTCGAACCAGCGGTTGAACCAGCGCGCCGGGGCAAAGCGCGCCTCGCCATGATGGGGGCGCAGCAGCACGGCAGTCTGCGACGGCGTCAGGATCAGCGCAGCCAGCAGCGAGAAGGTCATCGCGCTGATGATGGTCACGGAAAACTGGCGATAGACGACGCCGGTGGACCCGGCCATGAAGGCCATGGGCAGGAACACCGCCGACAGCACCACCGCGATCCCGATCAGCGCGCCGGTGATCTGGCGCATGCTGCGTTCGGTGGCGGCGACCGGGTGGAGCCCGTCCTCGCGCATCACGCGTTCGACGTTTTCCACCACGACGATGGCGTCATCGACCAGCAGGCCGATGGCCAGCACCATCGCGAACATGGTCAGCGTGTTGATGGAATAACCCATCACCGACAGCACCGCAAAGGTGCCCAGCAGCACCACCGGCACCACGATCACCGGGATGAAGGTCGCCCGCCAGCTTTGCAGGAACACGAGGATCACCGCGACCACCAGCACGATCGCCTCGATCAGCGTGTGATAGACCTTTTCGATCGACAGCTCGACAAAGGGCGAGGTGTCGAAGGCCACGCGCAGTTCCACCCCTTCGGGCAGCGCCGCCTGCAACTGGTCCAGCACGGCGCGGACGCCCGCCGCGGTTTCCACGGCATTCGCCCCGGTTTCCAGGTTGACCCCGAAGCCGGCCGAATTCTGCCCGTTGAAGCGGCTGTCCGAGCCATAGCGTTCCTGCCCGATGGCGATGTCGGCCACGTCGCCCAGCCAGACCGAGGCCCCGTCCGCGCCGGTCTTCAGCAGGATCTTGCGGAAATCCTCGACGCTGGTCAGTTGGCTTTGGGCGGTGATCGTGGCGGTGAACTGCTGGCCCGGCACCACCGGCTGCGTCCCCAGCGCACCGACCGAGACGGTCGCGTTCTGTTCGGCCACCGCGGCGGTGATGTCGCCGGGGGTCAACTGGTATTGGGCCAGCCGCAGCGGATCGAGCCAGATCCGCATCGCATAGCCCGAGCCGAAGATGTTGATGCCGCCCACGCCCGGCACCCGCTTGACCGGACCCTCGACCACCTCTTCCAGCAGGTTGCCCAGTTCCACCGTGGTAAAGCGGCCCGTGGTATCGACCAGCGCCCCCACCATCAGGATCGACGAGGTCGAGCGCGTCACCGACACGCCCGAGGTCTGCACCGCCGAGGGCAGCCGCGATTCCACGCTGCGCACGCGGGTCTGGACATTGTTCAGCGCGTCATTGGGATCGACGCTGTCGTCGAAGGTCAGCGTCAGCGAGGACCGGCCCGTGGACGAGGTCGAATCGAAATAGATCAGTCCGTCCAGCCCGGTCAGCACGTCCTCGATCGGGGTGGTGACGGAATTCTGCACGGTTTCCGCCGTGGCCCCCGAATAGCTGGCGGTGATGCGGACGGTGGTGGGTGCGATGTCGGGATATTGCGACACCGGCAGGCCCAGCAGCGCATAAACCCCCGCCAGCATCGTCACGATCGCCAGCACCCAGGCGAAGACGGGACGGTGAATGAAGAACAGCGCCATCGGATCAGCCTCCTCCGGCCGGGCTGACGGGGGACGGGCGTGGGAGGGGACGGGTGCCGGCCGCAGCTGGCGCGGCCGATGCCGCTGCTGGTGGGGATGCAGGGCTTGGCGTCTGGTCCGCGGCAGGGTGCGCGCTGGCCCGTTCCACATTCACGGCGCCCTGCGCGGCAGGCGCGGGTTCCGGCGTAGCGGTGCCCGCAAGGGGGGCCGGGCTTCCGGCCGGATCGACCTCGCGCACGACGCCGTCTTCGTCGATGGTCACGGGCACGGTCGTCACCTCGGCCCCGTCGCGCAGGTTGGTCAGCCCGTCCAGCACCAGACGGTCGCCGGCCTCGATCCCGTCCGTCACCACCCAGGCGTTGCGGTGGGTGCCGGCTTCGGTCAGCGTCACCTCGTTTGCGCGGCCGTCGCGGACGACGAAAGCGGTCAGCGCGCCGCTGGCCGCGCGGCTGGTCGCGCGCTGAGGCACCAGCACGGCATTGACGGTGCCGACCGTCAGTTCGACCCGCACGAACTGGCCGGGCAGGATCAGCCGGTCGGGGTTGGAGAACTGCAGCCGGAACGGCACCGTCCCTGTGGTCGAGGACACGGCGATGCCGGGGCTGACCATCCGGCCGCCGTCCGCAAGCGCCTGTCCGGTTTCCAGGATCAGCCGCGCCTGCGGCCCGTTGGTGCGGACCAGATTGCCCTGGGCCACGCTTTCGCGGTGGCGCAGGATGCGGGCGCGGGATTCCGACACATCCACATGGATCGGGTCCAGCTGGGTGACGGTGGTCAGCGCATCCGCCTGGTTGGCGGTGACCAGATCGCCCACCGACACGGCTGCGACATCGGGGACGCCGTCGATGGGGCTGCGGATTTCGGCCCGCTCCAGGGCCAGCCGGGCCAGATCGCGGTCGGCTTGCGCCCCGCTGAGGCTGGCGCGCGCATTGGCCAGCGCCACCTGCGCGGTTTCCAGTTCGGCCAGGCTGACGCCCGATCCCTGCAGCCGGTCATAGCGGTTGACGGTCGCCTGCGCGCCTTCGACCGCGGCTTCCGCGCTGGTGACGGCGGCCTCGGCGGCCGACAGCGTTGCAGCCAGCGATTCGTCGTCCAGCCGGAACAGGACGGTGCCGGCGGTGACGGTCTGGCCGGGCTGATAGGCGATCTCCTCGATCTCGCCCCCCACCTGCGGCCGGATGGCGGCCTGGCTATAGGCGACGGCGCGCCCCGGCAGGGTGACCGTGACCGGAACATCCTGGCGCGACAGCGCCATCACGCCCACCGGCTTCGGTCCTTGCGGGCCGTCACCGGGAAAGCCCTGCGCCAGCGCCGGGGCAGCCGGTTGCAGAGCGGCGGCGGCGATCAGGATCAGGGCACGGAGCTGACGTGCTGAAAACATCGGCAGTCCTTTCGGGGGCATTCCTTATCGGAATGGCAGGCGCCCTTTCCACCGGCAAGGCGCGGGCCCGGATTCCGCCTTCACAAAGCCGCAAGGCGGGCGCCGCGCGTCAGCCCAGCCAACCGGCAAAGCGCAGGCCATCGTCCAGCGTGGCCACGGCCGCAGCCTGGGTCCCGGACGCGATCCGCAGCGGCGGCAGGCCCATTGCGGCGCGCGGCAGGTCGGTGACCATCGCCACGCAGCGGGCCAGTGGGATGCCTCCGTCGCGGTGCAGGCGGCGCAGGCTGGTCACCATGTCCACATGCGCCCCGGCCAGCGCGCCCGCGGCATTGACCAGACGGCCGCCGCGGACCCGGATGTCCTGTCCATACAGGCTGAAGCACTCGGGCCCGCCTACGGTGGGC
>CALLYR010000226.1 GCA_937859005.1 uncultured Paracoccus sp.
GTTGTGCCGGATGCCTCCCCCTCGGATGCAGACATCGCCAAGGCGCTGGCCGAACGCGAAGCCGCGGACATCCCGCCAGCGGACGCCGGTCAGCCGGATACTCAGCCCGCGAATGCGGTTCTGCCCAAGGAAGCGCCCAGGGAAGCGGATGGCTCTGCGGCATCCGCCGGCAAGGCTCCGGCAGATGTCGCCGTGAGCCCCGCGCCCGATGGCTCGGCCACGCCTTCGGCCGATGATCTGGCGGCGGCGCTGGCGGCGTCGCAGGCGATTCCCGAAGCCTCGACCCCAGAGACCGCCGCCGCGCGCGAGGCCGCGCAGGAAGCATCCGTCGCGCCCGTCGCCGCGCTGGTCGAGGAGAATGCGCCAGTGGTGGAATCAGAGACGACCAGGGTGACGACGGAAAACAGCCGCAGCGCCACCGAGGATTTCGCCACCGACATCAGGGGCGCAGTCCGTTCCGGCGAAGACATTCCCGTCGTTGGCGGCCAAGCCGGACAAGGACAGGCCGGACAGGCCCCCGTTACCGTGACCCCGGCCCCTGCAGACGGCGTGCAGCAAGCCACCGAAGAGGACCGGGACGAAAGCCGCAGCCGTGACAGGACCGATGACCTGCTGGGCATCGCCCTGCCCGCGCTGGCCGGGCTGATCGCCGGACAGATGCTGTCGAACAACCGGCAGGTCACGCTGAACACCGGCGACCGGGTGGTGGTGACGCGTCCTGACGGCAGCCAGGAAATCATCAAGGACGACAATGCCTTGCTGCAGCGGCCCGGATCGACCGTGCAGACGCAGGAATTCGCCGACGGCTCGACCCGCACGGTCGTGACGCGAGAGGATGGCAGCCAGGTGGTGACGATCCGCGACCGCGACCTGCGCGTGCTGCGCCGGACGCTGGTCAACGTCGACGGGACCACGACCGCACTGATCGACGATACGACGCAGGTCGAACCCGTGGTGGTGTCGCAACTGCCTCCGCCCGCACAGCCCATTGCCGTGGCCCCCGGCCAGCAGTTGAGCGAATCGGAACTGCGCGACGCCCTGCGCCGCGAGGTCGACGTGAACCGGACCTTCACCCTGGGCCAGATTCGCAACATCCCCGAGGTGCGCGCGCTGGTCGCCCCGATCGACATCCAGGCGATCACCTTCGACACCGGCTCGGCGGCGATCAAGCCGGATCAGGCGCAGAAGCTGGCGACCCTGGGGCGGGTGATTTCGGAATGCGTCCGCTCGAACCCGGGCGAGATGTTCCTGATCGAGGGCCATACCGACAGCGTCGGCCAGGATGCGACCAACCTTGCGCTGTCGGATCGGCGGGCGGAATCGGTCGCGCTGGCGCTGACCGAGTTCTTTGACGTGCCGCCGGAAAACATGGTCGTGCAGGGCTATGGCGAGCAGTTCCTGAAGGTTCCGGCCGAAGGCGACGTGCGCGCCAACCGCCGCGCCGCGGTGCGCCGGATCACCGACCTGCTGGCGCGCAGCTGACACGCCAGCCCAAAGGCCGCGGCATCGCCCGCGGCCTTTTCACTTGCGCTTCCAGATCGTGGACACCGCGGCAGTCCCGGCCAGCGCCGAGGCCGCCCGCCCCAGATCGAACCCCGGCAGCGCGGCAAAGGCATCGGCCAGCGCCGCCGCACCCGCGGCATCGGTGGGAATCAGCAGTGCCTCGCCTGCCTGCGTCTTCAGCCGCCAGTTGGCGCGACCGTTCAGCCGCAGCAGCCGGATTTCAGTGACATCGCGCAGGGCGATCTCGCCCCCCAGGGCACGGGCGGCGTAAAAGCGGATCGCGCCCTCGTCCACCTCGACCAGCCCCGGCGCCGCCACGTCGCGGGCAAAGCTGCGCCGGCGCCAGGCGCCGAGGCCCCAGACCACGGCGACCGCGCCGATTGCCAGCCCCAGGGGCCGGAACACCAGCCCGCCCAGCGAGAAAACCCACAGCCCGGCAAGGGCGGTCAGCGCGGCGGCGATCACCTCGCGCCAGGGACGCAGGCGGTGGACCAGTTCGGGGCGGATCAGGGTCATGGCGCCCGCATCATGTCGCGGTGAGGGATGCCCGCGTCGTCGTATTCGGGACCGAAGGCCGTGAAGCCCAGCTTTTCGTAAAAGCCAAGCGCGTGGGTCTGCGCGCCCAGCTTCGCCGTGGTCACGCCGGGAATGCGGCGCAACTCCTCCAGCGCGGCGCGGATCAGGGCCGCACCCAGGCCGGTGCCGCGCTTGGCGTCGATGTACGACTTCACGTACATGCCGTCCACCATGATGCGCGCCGTGCCGACCGGACGGCCGCCCGCCCATGCGAGCAGATGGATCGCGGTCGCGTCATGTTCGTCGCGTTCCAGTTCCTCAGGCACGTTCTGTTCCTGGACGAACACCGTCATGCGGATGGCAAGGCAGGCATCCAGGTCGGAGGTGACGGCGATCATGCGAAATACCGTCCAAGGATGGCCTGATAGATGTCCTTCAACTGCCGCACCTGCGCCGCGGGCACCCGTTCGTCCACCTGATGCATGAAGGCGCCGACCAGTCCGAATTCCAGCACCGGGCAGTGATCCTTGACGAAGCGCGCATCCGACGTGCCGCCCGAGGTGGACAGGACCGGCGTGATCCCGGTATGCCGCGCCACGACCCCGGACACCAGTTCCACGAAAGGACCGGGCTGGGTGACGAAGCTTTCGCCGGAAATCGTGACCTCGACCCCGATGCGGACGCCGGTTTCATCCGCGACGGCTGCCGCGCGGTCGCGCAGCATCGCGGTCAGGCTGGCGCCCGTATGCGCGTCGTTGAAGCGGATGTTGACGGTCGCCGTCGCCCGTTCCGGGATCACGTTCGAGGCCGGGTTGCCGCAGTCGATGGTCGTGACCTGCAGGCCCGAGGGGTCGAAATGCGCCGTGCCCCCATCCAGCGGCTGCGCCGTCAGATCGCCTAGCAGCCGCACCAGCGCATGCAGCGGGTTCAGCGCGCGGTGCGGATAGGCGGCGTGGCCCTGCTTGCCCGTGGCGGTGAACTCGGCGGTCAGGCTGCCGCGGCGGCCGATCTTGATCATCTCGCCCAGGACCTGCGGGTTCGACGGCTCGCCCACGATGCAGACATCCATCCGCTCGCCATTCTCGCGCATCCAGTCGAGGATGGCGGTGGTGCCGTCGCAGGACGGGCCCTCCTCGTCCCCGGTGATGGTCAGGATCAGCGCGCCGTCGGGCGGGGTTTCGGTGACGAAATCCACAGCAGCAGCGACAAAGGCCGCCACGCCGGATTTCATGTCCGTGGCGCCCCGCCCCCAGATCGTGCCGTCGATGACCGCGCCGGAAAACGGCGGATGCGTCCAGCTTGCCGGATCGCCGGGCGGGACCACATCCGTGTGCCCGTTGAAGCCGAAGGTTCTTGCCCCCTTCGTCCCCCACCGTGCGAACAGGTTGGGCGTGCCGTTCCGGTCCACGCGGCGGCATTCGAACCCCGCCTGCTCCAGCACCGACCGGATCAGGGTCAGCGCGCCGCCTTCGTCCGGCGTGACAGAGGGGCAGCGGATCAGGCGGGCGGTCAGGTCGGCGGCGTCGGTCATCGTCTCACATTGCAAGGCTGCGGCGGATCAGGTTGGCGCCGGTCAGCACCAGCAGGATCAGTGTCCAACGGCGAAACTGCACCACGTCCAGCCGGTCCTGCAAGGCAAAGCCCAGCGCCATGCCCGCAATCGCCGGCACCGCCATCGCCGCCGACAGGGGAATCGTCTGCGCATTCAGGATGCCGGACACCAGATGCGCCACCGTCAGCGACACCGCCCCCAGCAGGAACACGATTCCCTGCACCCGCAGCTGTTCCTGTTTCGGCGCCCCGATCGACAGCAGATAGACGATCAGCGGCGGCCCCCAGATGCCGGAAATCCCGCCATAAAGCCCGCCGATGACGCCGCTTGCGATCTCCGCGCGGCGGCGGTGATGGATGGGCAGCGCCAGCGGCCGCCCCGATAGTTGCCACAGCGCAAATGCCAGGATCGGAGCGCCCAGCGCCCCGAACATCACCGGCTGCGGGATCTCGCGGGCGAAGCGGGCCGAGACGAAGATGAACAGCATCACCATCGCGATATGCCAGCCATAGCGGCGGGTCGAATCCCAGGCCGCCCCAAGCCCCTGCCGCCCGGCCTGCTGGATGTTCGTCGCCAGCGTCGGCAGGATCAGCAGTGCCAGCGCCGTCTGCGCGTCCAGGAACGAGGCAAAGGCCGACATCATGATCATCGGCATGGCAAAGCCGACCGCGCCCTTGACGAAGCCCGCCCCCAGCGTCACCGCCGCCGCCAGCCAGAACAGAGCGGGGTCCATGCCGACCATCCGCCGGACCCTAGCCATCCGCCGCGCCGCCACAAGGGGCGATCGCGGCGCAAAGACATGCGCAACTATGCTGCGCGATCCCGCGTCGCTGCGCAGCATAGTTGCGCTGCACCTGCGAAGGCGCTAGGGCTGCCGCAAGGCCGCAAAGGATTCCGCCATGACCGTTCACAGCCTGCCGACCACTTCCGCCGCCCCCGCCCTGACGCCGGACGCCGCCCGTGCCGTCCTGCCGGAACTGGACTCCCTGATGACCCGCGCGACCGACGCCCTGCGCGCCCGCGTCGCGCCCGGTGGCAAGGTCGAGGCCGGTCTGCTGGAAATCGACCAGCATGCCGCCCATGCGCTGTCGTGGCTGGCAACTTACGTCGAATCGCTGCGGCAGATGTCGGCCTGGGCCGACCGGCTGGGGGAACGGGGTGCGTTCGGCGACATCGAATCGCTGATTCTGCAGATCGGTTTCGGCGAATACCTGACCCAGATCGCCGGCGGCATCCCGATGAGCCAGACCGAGTTCGCCCGCCTGTCCGACATGGGCGTGGACTGGCAGCCCTCGGACGCCGCGCGCGCCGCGATGGGGGGCAACACCCCCGCCGCCCGCGCCCGGCTGGCAGCGCTGATGCAGGACAACCAGGGCCGCGCGACCTTTGGCGCGACCGGCTTGGACGAGGATCTGGAGATGATCCGCGACCAGTTCCGCCGCTATGCCGACGACCGGGTGATTCCGAACGCCCACGGCTGGCACCTGAAGGACGAGCTGATCCCGATCGAGATCATCCGCGAACTGGCGGATCTCGGCGTCTTCGGCCTGACCATCCCCGAGGAATACGGCGGCCTTGGCCTGTCGAAAGCCAGCATGGTCGTCGTCAGCGAAGAGTTGTCGCGCGGCTATATCGGCGTGGGCAGCCTTGGCACGCGGTCCGAGATCGCGGCCGAACTGATCCTGTGCGGCGGCACGCCCGAGCAGAAGGAACACTGGCTGCCCAAGCTCGCCAGCGCGGAAATCCTGCCGACGGCGGTGTTCACCGAACCCAACACCGGGTCCGACCTGGGCAGCCTGCGCACCCGCGCCGTGCGCACCGACGAGGGATGGGAGATCACCGGCAACAAGACCTGGATCACCCATGCCGCGCGCACCCATGTGATGACGCTGCTGGCGCGCACCGACCCCGACACGACCGACTGGCGCGGCCTGTCAATGTTCCTGGCCGAAAAAACCCCCGGCACGGACGCCGACCCCTTCCCCACCCCCGGCATGACGGGCGGAGAGATCGAGGTGCTGGGCTATCGCGGCATGAAGGAATACGAGATCGGCTTCGACGGCTTCAAGGTCAAGGCCGACAACCTGCTGGGCGGGCAGCCCGGACAGGGCTTCAAGCAGCTGATGCAGACCTTCGAATCCGCCCGCATCCAGACCGCCGCCCGCGCGATCGGGGTGGCGCAGTCTGCGCTGGAAATCGGGATGCAGTATGCGCTGGACCGCAAGCAGTTCGGCAAACCGCTGATCGAGTTTCCGCGCGTCGCCGACAAGCTGGCGATGATGGCGGTGGAAATCATGATCGCGCGCCAGCTGACCTATCATTCCGCTTGGCAGAAGGACCACGACAGGCGCTGCGACCTTGAGGCCGGGATGGCCAAGCTGCTGGGCGCGCGCGTGGCCTGGGCCGCGGCCGACAATGCCCTCCAGATCCACGGCGGCAACGGATTCGCGCTGGAATACACGATCAGCCGGGTGCTGTGCGACGCGCGCATCCTCAACATCTTCGAGGGCGCGGCGGAAATCCAGGCGCAGGTCATCGCGCGGCGGCTGCTGGGGTGACCCGGCAACACACGGGCGGCTTTCCATATCGTGACGGGCGCGCGGCTTGCCTTCATGCCCCTGGGGAGTATCGAAGGGAACGGCCGCCGCACCTGCCGCGTTCGGCCAGAACTTTGTTTCCATTGGGGGTTCTGGAACATGCAGACTGTCATCCGCCTGACCGCAGCCGCCGCAGCACTGGCCGCGCTTGCCGCCTGCGAGGATCAGGGCGCGGCCCCCGGCCCCGTCTCCGGCTCTGAAGGCGGGGTGCCTTACGGCACCTATACGCTGGTGGGCTTCGGGAAAGAGGCCGTGCCCACCCGCGACGCCAGCTTGCGGCTGCAGCCGGGCACGATTTCCGGCAAGGGGCCGTGCAACACCTATACCGCGACCAACGCCGCCACCCTGCCCGACATCCGCATCAGCGTGATGAACTGGACCGACATTCCCTGCGGCGCCCACAAGGGCTTCGAGGGCCGGTTCTTCGACGCCCTGACCCAGGCGCAGCAGGCGCAATGGCAGGGGGGCGTGCTGAAGATCATCGGCCCGACCTATATGACGCTGGAACGGACCGGCAACTGACGGGCGCTTACCGGGTCAGCCGCGCGACCAGCCGTCCGCGCGCGGCGGGCAGCGGGCGGCCCACCTGACCCTCGGCCAGACGGGCATTCAGGAAATGCCCGGTCAGCGCAAAGGCATCCGCCAGATTCCCGCCCTGCCCGCCCAGCACCGCGGGCAAGGGCAGCAGGCGCGGTGCCCAGTCGCCTGCGGCGTCAAGCGTCACGGCATGGCCGGTGCGGGGACTGACATGGGTCAGCCCCTCGCGCGCGCCCGTCACGGCGCAGCGGTCCAGCGCAAGGCCGAAGCCCAGATCGTCCAGCAGCAGCAGTTCCCAGCGCAGGTAATCCTCGGCCCAGCCCGGCCCCTGCTCCATCCGGTCCAGCAGCGATTCCGTCGCATCCGCCAGCCGCGGATGCGGGTCGCGGTCGGGCAGCGCCCAGTTCAGCAGTGCGGCGACCGCGTTCAGCCCGGCCAGCGCATCGGCATCGCCCATCAGCCCCGTGCGCGCGCGCAGGGGTTCCGCCGTCATCGTCCCGAGCTGGTCGTCCCGCCGCGCCCGCCAGCGCAGCGACAGCCGG
>CALLYR010000227.1 GCA_937859005.1 uncultured Paracoccus sp.
TGATGGCGATGGTGCGGCTGAACGTGCCCTCGGTCTTCATGTATGGCGGCTCGATCCTGCCCGGCCGCTACAAGGGCCGCGACATCGTGGTCCAGGACATGTTCGAGGCCGCGGGCCAGCACGCCGCCGGGCTGCTTTCCGACGAGGAACTGGGGGTCATGGAAAAGCTGGCCTGTCCGTCGGCGGGCGCCTGCGGCGGGCAGTATACCGCCAACACCATGGCCTGCGTGTCCGAGGCGATCGGGCTGGCGCTGCTGAATTCATCCGGCGCGCCCGCCCCTTATGAATCGCGCGACCAGTATGGCGACGCCTCGGGCACGGCGGTGATGAACCTGCTGGAAAGGAACATCCGCGCCCGCGACATCGTGACGCGGAAATCCCTGGAAAACGCGGCCCGCGTCGTCGCCTGCACCGGCGGGTCCACCAATGCCGGCCTGCATCTGCCCGCCATCGCGCATGAGGCGGGGATCGACTTCGACCTGTTCGATGTCTGCGACATCTTCCACGACACGCCCTATTTCGTGAACCTGCGTCCGGGCGGCGAATATGTCGCCAAGGATTTGTTCGACGTGGGCGGCGTCCCGGTCGTGCTGAAGGAACTGGGCCGCGCCGGGCTGCTGCATCTGGACTGCATTACCGCATCGGGCCGCAGCCTGGGCGAGGAACTGGAGGAAATCCGCGGCGAGCCGGACGGCAAGGTGATTTACCCCGTCGAAACCCCGATCACGAAGACCGGCGGCGTCGTCGGGCTGAAAGGCAACCTTGCCCCCGAAGGCGCCATCGTGAAGGTCGCGGGGATGAGCGAGGCCGATCAGGTCTTCACCGGCCCCGCGCTGGTCTTCGAATGCGAGGAGGACGCCTTCGACGCCGTCCAGAACCGCCGCTACAACGAAGGCTGCGTCTTCGTGATCCGCAACGAAGGTCCCGCAGGCGGGCCGGGGATGCGCGAGATGCTGGCCACCACCGCCGCCCTGTCGGGGCAGGGGATGGGGAAAAAGGTCGCGCTCATCACCGACGGGCGCTTCTCGGGGGCGACGCGCGGCTTCTGCGTGGGCCATGTTGGGCCGGAATCGGCGCATGGCGGCCCGATCGCGCTGATCCGCGACGGCGACATCATCACCATCGACGCGATCCGCGGCGAAATCTCGGTGGCACTCGGCGACGAGGAACTGGCTGCGCGCAAGGCCGACTGGAAAGGCGCGCGCAAGACCGACTATGCCTCGGGGGCGCTGTGGAAATATGCGCAGCTTGTGGGGGGTGCGCGCCGCGGCGCCGTCACCCATCCGGGGGCGCAGGCGGAAACGCATGTCTACATGGACCAGTAGGGACGGCGGATGGCCCCCAATCCTCGCCGCTGGCTGAAGGATCTGACCCGGACCCGAACCGCACGCCAGTGGGCGCAGCAGGCCCGCAACGTGGGGAATCTGTCCCAGCGCCGCCTGCGCCAGCTGCAGAACGAGGCGCAGGTCCTGCGCCGCGATCTGGACCTGTTCCTGACGCGCGCCCAGGCGCGGCAGGAGGCCGAGGCCGGATCGGCCGACATCCTGGACCTGCCCCCCGGAACCGACTGGCGATGGCGGCCAAGGGTGCTGGGCGCGCGGATTTCCCCCGCGGGCCTTGCCGCCCCCGACAGCGGCACCCGGCTGGGGGACGAAACCGGGATCTGGCACGATTGTCCGCAGCGCGCCCTGATCCTGCGCCAGGTGCCGAATCGCAGCGCGACCGATCTGGCCGCCTATGGGCTGCAGCTGGAAACGCTGGGATTCGGCGGCAGCTTCCTGTCGATCTCGGTCGATCTGCCGGAACGGGCCCTGCAGGGACTGACCCGCAGCCATGTCATCCGCATGGACGCCACGCTGAGCGTCGAGCGCCCGCTGAGCATCTATGCCCGGCTGAATGTCGGCCACGGGCCGAACACCGATGAAATGCTGCGGCATCTGGGCGATCTGACCCCCGGCGCGCCGCAGCGCTGCGTGATCGAATTCGACCTGCACTATCTGGACATGAACGAAAGGCGGCTGGAAAAGATCTGGCTCGACCTGATCTTCGAGGCGCCGCAGATGAACAGCACCGTGCTGCGCGACCTGTTCCTGTCGCGCCATCTGCGGGCGGATATCTGAAGGGGAAACGGCGATGCAGGACAGATTTTCGTCGCATGGGCTGAAGGGCGGGATCTGGGAGGGGCTGCTGGCGGCCGACCAGCGGCCCGCGCGCGTCGCCCTGACGCTGAACGGCCGCACCGTGGCCTGCGCCGGGGTCGAGCCCGACGGGCAGGGGTTCTGGCGCATCCGCGCGCCCCTGCCGGCCGAGGCGCTGGCGGGGGGTGCCCAGACCTATATCCTGATCGCGGACGACGGCGAGGGGATGGAAGACCCGCGCCCCGGCGCATGGCGTCTGGGCCATCTGCCGCTGCTGGCGGGCGAGGCGCTGGAACTGGACCTGCGCGCGGAAATCGACCTGCTGCGCGCGGAGGTCGATCTTCTCAAGCGCGAACTGCGGCGGCTGGCGGCGGGATAGGCGCTCAGCCGACGGGCGGCTTCCAGTATGAATAGCCGCCGCACGGAATGAAGCCCAGCCCGGCATAAAGCGCCAGCGCGCCTTCGTTCGACTGCCGGACGGTCAGGACCAGCCGCGCCGCCCCCTGGTTTGCCGCAAAGGTCGCGGCACGGCGGACCATCCATCCGGCCAGCCCCATGCGGCGCAGCGGCGGCAGCACGGCGACGGCATGAACCATCGCGATCGGCCCGTGAACCGCGGCGAAGGCGGCCCCCCCCGCCCGGTCCTGAACCCGGCCCAGGATCGCGGCCTTGGGGCCCGGCGTGCGTTCCATCACCGCCTGCCGGGCTGCGTCGATGCCTTGATCGGCCCAGATGTCGCGCTGGATCGCCAGCGGCGGCCACAGGTCCATGGCGGTCACCGGGGGAATCTCGCGATCCGTCAGGGCCGAGACCTGCGCTTGCATCACCAGCGTCGGCCGGTGCCGCAGCCAGCCGCGCGCCTTCAGCGTTGCGGCCAGCGCCGCATCGTCGTCGTCCACCGCAATCAGCGGCGGCTCGCCCCAGTTCCGCTGGATCCGCACGATCCGGTCGATGTCGGCGTCCGACCACGGCCCCGCTGCACGCCCGGAACCCACACGCCCCCCCGCGCCCATGCCGCGCCCCACGCGGAACCCGCCCGCCTCGGCGTATTCCGCGGCAGGCCAGGTGGCCAGGAACGCGGCGGCCAGATCAGGGTCGGTCACAACGCCAGCCTTTCGCGCAGCGCCGCCAGCGCCTGCGCCACCCGGTCCCCGTCCAGCCCGCGGACGACCAGATTGGTGCCGAAACCGTCGCCTCGGCGGAAGGGATAGCTGCCCAGCGACAGGTCGGGAAAGGCGCGGGCGATTTCGCGCAGCCCGTCCGCGACCTCGGATTCGGGGCGGTTCACCTCGATCGACTCGCTGACCGGGGGGCGGCCTGCGGTCAGGCGGGGCAGGAGTGATTCGATCATGCTGCGGAACACGTCGGGGACGCCGGCCATGACATGGGTGCCGCCGATGGAAAAGCCGGGCGCCGCCGACACCGCATTGTCGATGAGCCGGGCCCCCCTGGGAATGCGGGCCATGCGCAGGCGGTTCTCGTTGATCCCGACTCCCAGCCGGGACCAGCGTTCCTCCATCATCCGGCGGGCGTCCGCATTGATCTCGATTTCCGCGCCAAAGGCATCGGCCACCGCATCGGCGGTGATGTCGTCATGCGTGGGCCCGATGCCCCCCGAGGTGAAGACCATGTCCCATGCGCCCCCCAGGCTGCGGTCCAGCGCCTTCAACGCCGCGACGATGGCGGCATGGTCGTCGGGAACGACGCGGATCTCGCGCAGGTCGATGCCCACGGCGTTCAGCACGCCCGCCAGATGATGGGCATTGGCGTCGCGGGTCCGCCCGGACAGGATTTCATCCCCGATCAGCAGGATCGCGGCGGTCGGATTGTCGGATTGCATCGCTGGCCCCCCTTGTCGGGGCGCATATTGACAGGGGGCAGGTCTGGAACAAGGGCCGCCGCAGGTCTATCTCGCCGGGATGCGAAAGGATTTCCCATGAACGAACCCCGCGTGACCCGCGAAGGCATCCGCATCCATGGACCCGAGGATTTCGCCGGCATGCACGCTGCCGGCCGCCTGGCCGCGCAGATCCTGGACGAGGTGGGCCCCTTGGTCCAGCCGGGCGCGACCACGGCGGCGCTGGACGATTTCATCCGGGGCCGGGTCGAGGAACTGGGCGCGGCCAGCGCCACCATCGGCTATCGCGGCTATCAGCACGCGTCCTGCATCAGCGTGAACCATGTCGTCTGCCACGGGATTCCGGGGTCCAAGGTGCTGGCCGACGGCGACATCCTGAACATCGACGTGACCGTGATCCTGGACGGCTGGTTCGGCGACACCTCGCGCATGTATGTCGCGGGCACGGCCGGCGTGAAGGCGCGCCGGCTGATCGAGGTCACGCACGACTGCCTGATGAAGGGGATCGAGGCGGTGCGCCCCGGCAATACCTTCGGCGACATCGGCCATGCGATCCAGACCTATGCCGAAAGCCACCGCATGTCGGTGGTGCGCGATTTCTGCGGCCACGGCCTGGGCCGGGTGTTCCACGCCCCGCCGAACGTGCTGCATTTCGGCCGCCCCGGCAAAGGCCCGATGCTGGAGGAAGGCATGTTCTTCACCATCGAGCCGATGATCAACCTGGGCCGGCCCGAAACCAAGATCCTGCCGGATGACTGGACCGCCGTCACCCGCGACAGGTCCCTGTCGGCGCAGTTCGAACATGCGGTGGGCGTGACGGCCGAAGGCTGCGAGATCTTTACCCTGTCGCCGGGCGGGCTGTTCTATCCCGGGGTCTGAGGCGCGGCACCGGGCGGCGCCCGGCGCGGGGTGCTGGCGGTTCAGGCGGAAACACTTTCCGGCTTCGCGCCGGTCCCGCGGCCCCCGGTGCCGTGCCTCAGCCCGGCAGGGCCGCGATCCGGTCCAGCACCGCGTTCCGTTCGGCGTCCGTCATCGTGCCCCAGCGGGCGATTTCGTCCAGCGTCCGCAGGCAGGCGGTGCAGAAACGCTGGTCCGCGTCCAGCGAGCAGATATTGCGGCAGGGGCTTTCGACGGTCATCCCAGGTGCCGCAGCCGGTCCAGCGCGCCCTGCAGGATGAAGCTCGCCGCCACCTGGTCGATGACCTGCGTGCGCTTGCGGCGCGAGGCGTCGGCTTCCAGCAGCGCGCGTTCGGCGGCGACGGTGGACAGGCGTTCATCCCAGAACCCGATGGGCAGCGGCGTCAGCCGTTCCAGGTTGCGGGCAAAGGCGCGGGTGGACTGCGCCCGCGGCCCTTCGGACCCGTCCATGTTGCGCGGCAGGCCCAGCACCAGCCCGACCAGCGCGCGCTCGGCCACGATCTTCAGCAGCGATTCGGCGTCCACGGTGAACCTGGCGCGCCGGATCACCGTCAGGGGCGAGGCCACCTGCCGCAGCCCGTCGCTGACCGCGACGCCGATGGTCTTCGTGCCCAGATCCAGCCCGGCAATGGCGCCCCGCGGGGGCAGGCTTGCTGCGAAATCCTCGATCGCCGGACAGATCACGGGGCGGTTCCCGGCGTGGACGCAGATACCGGCGCGGCTGCGGGACGAGGATTCTGATGTGCCGCACCGTCACCCTTTGCCGCAGGTGCCGCTGCAGCGGAGGCCGCAGGGGGATTGCCCTGCATCGTTCCGGCCCCTTCCGGGCTGGCGCCGAAGGCTTCGACCGTCAGCCCGACCGATTCGGCTGCCTCCGTCACGATCTCCAGCGCCTCGGGGCGGGGGGCGAAGCGGGTCTGCGCCTCGGCCCAGATCTCGCGCGCGTGGGGCTCATTGCCGATGCGGACCAGCGAGGTGATGAGCCGTCCCCATTCCTCAGGCGTGCCGCCCTCGTTGGCCAGCCGCGTTTCAAGCTGTTCGACCATGCCGGCGATCATCTGCTGGCGCTGTTCGGGGGTCATGTCGCCCGCGGCCTCCATCGCGGCCGCGTCGGGTCCGGGCAGGGCGGCTGCGCCCTGCGGCGCGGGCGGCTGGTAATCGGGATGTCCAGCCAGCCACGCCAGATCGGGCATCAACTGGCGGATCGGACCGACCCAGGGGGCCGATTCGGGACCGCGTTCCAGCAGGCCGCGCCAGATCGGGAAGGCCAGGTCGGAGCGGTCGTTCTGGATGAACATCAGCCCCTTCATGTAAAGCGCCTGCCCGTTCTGCGGTTCGATCTTCAGCGCGCGGTCCAGTTCGGCCTCGGCCTCGGGCGTGATCAGGCCGCCGGCAGCCTCGACCATCAGGGCGGCCAGCCGGGCATGGTCCACCGCCTGCGCCTTGTCGCCCAGGGCGGCGATCAGGCGGGACTGCGCGTCCCTGGCCGCGGCCAGATTGCCCAGCCGCATCTCGTGCTGGGCCAGCAGCGCCAGCCCCTGCGGATCGTCCGGCCGCTGCGCCACGGCCGCGCGCAACTGTTCGACCAGCCTGGCATATTCGGGGTCCGGCGCGGGCAGGTCCAGGGGCGGGGCTTTGGCCTCGGCCTCGGCCTGCGAGGGACGGGCCTTGTATTGCGCCTCGGACGCGGCGATGCGCCCGGCCAGCGGCGTGTCGGGCATCCGGGGGGAACCCAGCTGCCAATAGATCAGGGCGGCTCCCCCCAGCAGCAGGACCAGCATCGCCACCGCGGCAAGGCCGCGGGGGACGGGGCCGCCGGGGGTTGCCTGGGCGGCAAGGGCGCGGTCGGCCTCCAGCACCTTGCGGCCGATTTCCACGCGCAGCCGCTCGGCCTGATCGGGGGTCAGCACGCGCCGGGCCAGATCGCGGTCCACTTCGCGCAACTGGTCGCGATAGACGCGCAGGTCATAGGCGGCGGGCGGTTCCGCCGTCAGGCGCTCCCTGCGCCGGAATGGCAGCAGGATCGCCACCGTCACCAGCACCGTCATTGCCGCCGTGATGATCCAGAACATCGCCATCCCCCGTGAAGATCCGCTGTCAGATAGGCAGTTTCGGCGCGGGGGGAAAGCGCACCGACGCCGCAGCGGGCGGCGATCACGCGGCCGTGTCATCGCGCCAGGTTTCCGGCGGATCGCAGGGCTGCGTCATGCAACTGTCGCATCCTGACAATCGGCCTGTCGCAGATTGTCTTGCCGCATGGCGCCCCGGCAGGCAAAGCTGCTTGCTGAAATCCTCATCCGAGCATCCGCCATGACCGTATCCGTCGTTCCGAAACCTGCCGCCGGCCGCAGTTCCGGCCGCTACTCGGTCTTTGCCATCGCCCGCGAGGCGATGCGCCTGCACACCGGCTGGGGCCGGGCCTGGGCCAATCCCGAACCGAAAAGCCGCTATCAGGTGGTGGTCGTGGGCGCGGGCGGGCACGGGCTGGCCACGGCCTATTACCTTGGCAAGAACTTCGGCATCACCGATGTCGCGGTCCTGGAAAAGGGCTGGCTGGGCGGCGGCAACACCGGCCGCAACACCACCATCATCCGGTCCAACTATCTGCAGGACCCTTCGGCCGCGATCTATGACAAGGCGCTGAAGCTTTATGAAAACCTGTCGCAGGACCTGAACTTCAACGTGATGTTCAGCCCGCGCGGCCTCATGATGCTGGCGCAGACCGAACACGAGATCCGCGGCTACAAGCGCACGGCCCATGCCAACAACCTGCAAGGGGTGACGACGCGCTGGATCGAGGCGGCCGAGGTCAAGAAGCTGGCCCCGATCATCAACATCGAGGGACCGCGCTATCCGGTGCTGGGGGCGCTTTACCAGGAACGCGGCGGCACCGCGCGCCACGACGCGGTCGCCTGGGGTTATGCCCGCGCCTGTTCCGACATGGGCATGCACATCATCCAGAACTGCGAGGTGACGGGCGTCGACACCGAAGGCGGGCGGGTGCGGTCGGTCAACACGAACCGCGGCACCATCGCCTGCGACAAGCTGGCGCTGGTGGTGGCGGGCCATTCCTCGGTCCTGGCGGAAATGGCGGGGTTCCGCCTGCCGATCGAATCGATCGCCCTGCAGGCCCTGGTCAGCGAGCCGATCAAGCCCTGCCTCGATGTCGTCATCATGGCCAACACCGTCCACGGCTATCTGTCGCAGTCCGACAAGGGCGAGATGGTGATCGGCGGCGGCACCGACGGCTTCAACAACTATACCCAGCGCGGGTCCTGGCAGCATGTCGAGGAAACGGTCCGCGCCCTGATCGAGACCTTCCCGATGCTGTCGCGGCTGAAGATGCTGCGCCAGTGGGGCGGGATCGTGGACATGACCGGCGACCGCTCGCCCATCCTGTCCGCGACGCCGGTGGACAATATCTTCGTCAACTGCGGCTGGGGCACGGGCGGGTTCAAGGCGATCCCCGGTTCGGGCTGGGCGATGGCGGAACTGGTGGCGAACGGCCGTCCGGGGCCGCTGGCCGCGCCCTTCGGGCTGAACCGCTTTGCCGAAGGCCGCTTCATCGACGAAAGCGTGGCCGCGGGGGTGGCGCACTGATGGGCCGGGCTTTTGCAGTGCCGCCGGCCCGACGCCTGCGCGCAGGCAGGGGCAGCGTTGCAGCGGGGGAATGGAACCCCGCCGCGGATGGTTCGTTCGCCTGTCATTCGAGACAGGAGAACTCCAGATGGCTGATCCCAATTCCTCCAGACCAGGCGGGCGCGAAATCGGCGTGTGGCCCATCGTCATCGGTGCCGCGATCGTCATCGGGCTGGCGGTCTGGTTCTTCATGGATATTGGCGTGCAAGAGCCCGTCCCGCTGCCCGATTCCCCCGTCGCGACCGGCACTGTCGGCCAGCCGTCTGGCGTCACCGGCGCGGCATCCGATAATGTGGACGGCGCGGCAGCCGAACCCGGCGCGCCCGTTGGAAGCGAAGCGCCCGCAGGCTCGCCTGCTGTCGAGCCGAATCCCGACCTTGCGCCCGGCACTGGTGTCGATACGACGCGCGGCACCAGCGACTGAGGCTGCATCTTTCCTGACCCGGTTCCTGCCGGGGATCAATCCTTGCCTGCCCTGCGCGGTCCCCGCGCGGGGTTTTCCGCGTTCTGCTGCCCCGATCACAAGGACCGGCTTCCCATGCTGACCCTGACCTGCCCCTATTGCGGCATAACTGCCGAGGAAACCGAACTGCATCCCGGTGGCGAATCCCACCTGAAACGTCATGGACCGGGATCGTCGGACACCGATTTCGAAGCCTATCTGTTCGCCCGCAAGAACCCCAGGGGCGTGCATTTCGAACGCTGGCGCCATGTCTATGGCTGCGGCAAATGGTTCCTGGCCGCGCGCGATACCGCCACGCTGCAGGTCTTCGGCACCTACAAGGCGCAGTCCAAGTTCCCGCCCGCCGAGATCGTCGCGGCGATCCAGGCCGCGCGGCCCGGCTGGCAGCCCGACTGGGACGAGACCGGCGACAGCGCGCCGGGCATCACCGACGACCCGGCCCCGAACCCCACTCCGATGCGGGAAATAATCGCATGACGACCAAGACCGGACCTTTCCGCCTGAACACCGGCGGGCGCCTGATCGACCGCGGCCAAGCGCGCGGCTTCCGCTTTGACGGACGGCAGATGCAGGGGCTTGCAGGCGACACCATCGCCTCGGCCCTGCTGGCCAATGGCCAGCTGATGATGGGCCGTTCGTTCAAGTATCACCGCCCGCGCGGCCCCATCGCCAGCGGGGCCGAGGAACCGAACGCCCTGGTGGGTCTGGGTCAGGGCGGCCGGTTCGAGCCGAACCAGCGCGCGACGACCACGCCGCTGGTCGCCGGCATGGTCACGACCAGCCAGAATGCCTGGCCCAGCCTCGACCGCGATTTCGGCGTCATCAACAATGCGCTGTGGCGGTTCTTTCCGGCCGGCTTTTACTACAAGACCTTCATGCGGCCGC
>CALLYR010000228.1 GCA_937859005.1 uncultured Paracoccus sp.
TCCGCTCAGCCGCGCGGATCGAGAGGCGGGGCGGCTTCCCAATACTGCACTGCCGGCCGGCCAATCCCGGCCTTCGCGGCAAGCTGGCGCTGGGTCAGTCCGGCGGCCTTGCGGCGGGCGGCCAGTTCCGCGCCCTTGGGTCCGGTATGCGGCGTCATGGGCTTGTCCTTTCGTTTGCCTGGGGCAGCGCCCGATTGCCTGCCTGCGGGGCGTATTCGTCACCCTGCGGGCCATCCGGCGCGCGGTGGCGGACGAACCGGATGGAGCGGGTTGCCCTTTCCTCGGTCGCCAGTCCCGCCCAGCGCCGCAGGGGCATGGGCGTGAAGCACAGGGTCGCGCCCCGCCACGCATACAGCAGCGCTTTCGGGTCCGCCCCGTCCCGGATCAACTGCCGGGCCAGGGCGCAGACGCTTGCCACGCCGCGCAGGTCGAGATGGACGGGGGCGTGGGCGCTGGGCGCAGTCCCGTCGTGCCGTGTCGGGTTGCTCCGGCTCATGGCGTCATTCCCTCCAAGCGGTCCATCAGATCGGCGCGGGCCTCGGCTTCACGGGCCAGCACCGCGCGCAGGGTATCCGCGTCCTGCCGGGCCGCGATGGCATCCCGCACCAGGGCGGATAGCACGTCCGGGGGGATGGCCTCGGCCTGCACCGTCTCGCCCGTGAAGGCGCGGCGGTCGGTGGGCTTCGGGGGCGCGCTGGGCAGGTCCATCGCCTTGGCCTGTGCACGTGTCACGGCAAGACGGGTGAAGGTCGGGGCGCAGTCGGGGTCCAGCCCGTAGCACATCGCCCCCACATCCTCGGCCAGCGACGTGAACAGATGTTCGCCGCTGGGGTCCAGGTCGCCAATGTGCAGCACCTCGGCATGTTGCCCGTCCCGCGTGACGCGCGCCAGTTCGCGGGCCAGGTCGTGCTTGGCGGTCAAGCTGTCAAAGCCGCCCGACGGTAGCACCGGCACCCCGAACGGATCGGCGGCGCGCGCCAGCATCGGGGCCATGCCTGCGGCTTCGCACAGCAGCCACAGCCGCACCGGCTGGCCGTGCTGGCGGTCCAGCGTGAAGCCTTCGGCCTGCCAGCGCAGCCCGCGCAGGAAGGCGGCAGGGCTGGCGTAGCCGTCGCCCCCGTGTCGGCTTCCGCCATCGTCGCGGAAGGCGGCAAAGGGCAGCAGCCCGGCCCGGCGGGCGCGGCCCACCGTCTCGCACAAGCGCGCATAGGCGCGTTCGGTCTTGTCGTAACCTTGGGTGCCCACCAGCCGATAGAACACCTGCCGCACCGTGAGCGGCAGATGGGCGGCGTATTCATCCAGCACCCCCCGCACCTGCGCCACCAGCGCC
>CALLYR010000229.1 GCA_937859005.1 uncultured Paracoccus sp.
CGCTGGCCGTGCCGGTGGTGCTGCTGGTCGTCGCCCGCGCGCAGCGCGGCAAGCTGCACCGCCGTCATCTCGTGCCGCACGGGCATGGGATCGGGGATGCGCGCGACCTCGCCCCGGCGGTCGGCCCAGTCCAGGAAGGCGCGCAGATCGGGAAAGACGGGAAGGCTTCGCAAGTCGGGCTCCGGCAGGATCTGGGCGGGCATAGCAGCAGGGGATGGGCCTGCGATTGGCTTTGGTCAAGTCGGGACCGGAAAAGGCACGTTAAGGTTGCCGCAGCGAGGTGCCCGATGACCGAATCCGACCTGCCGCATTGCCCGCGCCTGATCGCGCGCGCGCTGCGGCCATTGCCGCCGGCGCCACTGGGGCTGGCGCTGACCGCCTTTTCCCGCCGCCTGTCGGCGCGCCATGCCGGGATGCTGCGCCGGCTGGGCGAATATGCCGAACATGCGGTGCTGATCGACCCGACCGACCTGCCGTTCGTGCTGCGGATGGAACCGGCGGCGGGGCCGCGCATCACCGCCCACCGCCGCGGCCGCGCGCCTGCCGCCGCCGCCCGCATCGCGGGACCGCTGTCGGCGCTGACCGGAATGCTGCACGGGCGCTATGACGGGGATGCGCTGTTCTTTTCCCGCGATCTGGTGATCGAGGGCGATACTGCCGTCGTGCTGGCGCTGCGCAATGCGCTGGACGACGCCGAACTGGACCTGGCCGGGGAACTGGCCGCGCTTGCCGGTCCCTTCGGCGCGGTGGTCCGGCGGGCGGTGGCGGTGGCCGAACGCGCCAGCGGCCTCAGCCTGCACCGCGAAGACCTGATGAACGGAGCCCTGTGATGATGGAACTCGTCTGCCCGGCGGGCACCCCCGCCGCCCTGCGCGCCGCGGTCGAGGCCGGCGCCCATGCCATCTATTGCGGCTTTGCCGACGAGACCAACGCCCGCAACTTTCCCGGCCTGAACTTCTCGCGCGAGGAGATGGCGGACGCGGTCGCCCATGCCCATGCGCGGGGCGCCAAGGTGCTGATCGCGATCAACACCTTCCCGCGCGCGGGCGCCGAATCGCTTTGGCACCGCGCCGTGGCCGATGCTGAAACCGCGGGCGCGGATGCGGTGATCCTGGGCTGCTGGCTTACGCGGCGGAACATCACCCCAACCTGCGGCGGCACCTGTCGGTGCAGGCGGCGGCGGCGAACCCGGACGCGATCAACTTCTATGCCGAGGCCTTCGGCGTGCGCCGCGTGGTCCTGCCGCGCGTCCTGACCGTGGCCGAGATCACCGCCATCAACCGCGAGATCGACGTCGAAACCGAGGTCTTCGTCTTCGGCGGCCTCTGCGTCATGGCCGAGGGGCGCTGCTCGCTGTCGTCCTATGCCACGGGGCGTTCGCCCAACATGAACGGCGTCTGTTC
>CALLYR010000230.1 GCA_937859005.1 uncultured Paracoccus sp.
GTGGTCGAGGGCAGCGTGAAATACGACGGCGCCGAGATGATCGGCGCGCCCGAATCGAAGCTGCGCGCCGTGCGCGGCAATGACATCAGCTTCATCTTCCAGGAGCCGATGACTTCGCTGAACCCGCTGCACACGATCGAAAAGCAGCTGGCCGAAAGCCTGGCGCTGCATCAGGGGCTGACCGGGGCAAAGGCGCGGGCGCGGATCATCGACCTGCTGACCCGCGTGGGCATCCGCGACCCGGAAACGCGGCTGGCCGATTATCCGCACCAGTTGTCGGGCGGACAGCGGCAGCGGGTGATGATCGCGATGGCGCTGGCCAACGGGCCGGAACTGCTGATCGCAGACGAACCCACGACCGCGCTGGACGTGACGATCCAGGCGCAGATCCTCGACCTGCTGGCGGAACTGAAACGCGCCGAGGGCCTGTCGATGCTGTTCATCAGCCACGACCTCGGCATCGTGCGGCGCATCGCCGACCGGGTCTGCGTGATGCAGGGTGGCGAGATCGTCGAGCAGGGCGCGGTGGAAGAAATCTTTGCCAATCCGCAGCACCCCTATACCCGCAAGCTGCTGGCAGCCGAACCGAAGGGCGTGGCCGATCCCATCGATCCTGCTGCCCCGGAAATCGTTTCCACCCGCGACCTGAAGGTCTGGTTTCCGATCAAGCGCGGCCTGCTGCGCCGCACCGTGGGCCATATCAAGGCCGTGAACGGCGCGACCCTTTCGGTCCGCGCGGGCGAGACGCTGGGCATCGTGGGCGAATCCGGGTCCGGCAAGACGACGCTGGCGCTGGCGGTCATGCGCCTGATCGAAAGCCGCGGGCCGGTGCTGTTCATGGGCCGCGACATATCCCACCTTGCCGGGCGCGAGTTGCGCCGGCTGCGCCGCGACATGCAGATCGTGTTCCAGGACCCTTATGGCAGCCTGTCCCCGCGCATGACCGTGGGCCAGATCATCGCCGAGGGCTTGGGCGTCCACGGGGTCGAGAAGGGGCGCGACAAGCGCCAGATGGTTGTGGACATCATGGCCGAGGTCGGATTGGACCCCGCCACCATCGACCGCTATCCGCATGAATTTTCCGGCGGCCAGCGCCAGCGCATCGCCATCGCCCGCGCCATGATCCTGCGCCCGCGGATGGTGGTGCTGGACGAACCGACCAGCGCACTGGACATGACGGTGCAGGTTCAGATCGTGGACCTGCTGCGGGGATTGCAGCGGAAATACGGGCTGGCCTTCCTGTTCATCAGCCACGACCTGCGCGTCGTGCGCGCCATGTCGCATCAGATCATGGTCATGCGTGCGGGCGAGGTGGTCGAACAGGGCCCCGCCGCCGAAATCTTTGCCGCGCCCGCGACGGATTACACCCGCGAACTGCTGACGGCGGCCTTCCGCGACCATCACAAATGAAGATCCTGTTCGTCCACCAGAACTTTCCCGGCCAGTTCCCGCATCTGGCCCCGGCACTGGCCGCGCGCGGCCATGAGGTTCTGGCGCTGACCGACGCCAGCAACCAGCGCCCGTCCCCCGTGCGGGTGGTGAAATACGCAATCCCCCCGAAGATCGAGATCTCGCATCCCCTGGGTCGCACCTATGCCGAAATGGCCGAACGCGGCTGGATGGCGGCGCGGGGGGCGCGGGCGCTGCGCGACCGGCATGGATACACGCCCGATGTCATCTTCGGCCATTCAGGCTGGGGCGAGACGCTGTTCCTGCAGGAAATCTGGCCCGACGCGAAGCTGCTGGTCTATGCCGAACTGCTCTATCGCACCCGCGGGCATGACGTGGGTTTCGATCCCGAGATCAGTCCCGGCACCGACGAGGCGCGCGTGGCGACCCGCGCCCGGTCTGCGCATCTGATCCAGTCCATCGTGCAGGCCGACGCCGCGCTGTCGCCCACGCGGTATCAGGCGGACAGCTTTCCGCCCGAGTTGCGCGGCAAGATCACCGTGATCCACGACGGCATCGACACCGACAAGGTCCGCCCCGATCCCGCCGCCACGCTGACCCTGCCCGACGGCCGCATCCTGCGCGCGGGCGACGAGGTGCTGAGCTATGTCTCGCGCTCGCTGGAACCCTATCGCGGCTTTCACGTCTTCATGCGCGCGCTGCCGGAGATGCTGCGCGCGCGCCCCAATGCACAGGCGGTGCTGATCGGGGGCGATGGCGTCAGCTATGGCGGCAAGCCGCGCGACGCCGAAAGCTGGAAGGCGAGGATGCTGGCCGAAATCGGCGAGGGCATCGACCTGTCGCGGGTGCATTTCCTGGACCGGGTGCCTTACGGGACGTATCTGTCCCTGCTGCAGGTCGCGCGGGTGCATTGCTATCTGACCTATCCCTTCGTCCTCAGCTGGTCCCTGACCGAGGCGATGGCGGCGGGCTGCCTGATCGTGGGATCGGACACCGAACCCGTGCGCGAATTGATCCGGGATGGCGAGAATGGGCGATTGGCGGGGTTCTTCGACCGCGAGGCGCTGGAGGCGGCGCTGATCCGGGGGTTGGCGGGCGATCCCGATGCGGAGCGCCTGCGGGCGGCGGCGCGGCGCACGATCGTGGAGGGGTATGATCTGAAGCGGGTGTGTTTGCCAAGGTTGGTGGAGTGGGTGGAGGGAGCACACAAATTTAAGCTATAAAAGCCTCGTTGCTCTTAAAGGATCACTTCCCTCAACCCAATCAACTGCGGGAACTTCGTCGGCGTTCTTGATTATTAGTCGAACAACCCGGCCGTCGCCGTTGACCAAATGCCTTGCCGTTATTCTTATTTTTCCTTCACGGCCCCTTGAGTAGTAGTTCATGCTTTCTGTTAACTTGGCGGCCACCTCAGGCGGCGCTTTAACCTCTAACGAGAAGCCTATTGTGGTATTTATGGGCGGATAGTAAATTCGGCCATTTCCGCTGAGTATGTTGAATGAAGTGACGTTTGCAATGAATATTTCATTGCCAGGTGCTTCCCTTATGTCAAGATAGCGCTTGGTGGCACTGTCAAGCTTTGCGACCTCAGTTCGCTTCGAGGTAATAGTTATCGCGTCTGCTGATCGCCCTATCGCCTCATGCCCTCGACGTAGGGAGGGTTCGATGCGGTATGACAGATCTTCTAGTTCCTGCTCTTCTAACTTCGAAATAAATCCTTGTGCACGTGCTGGAATATCGCACAGAATTCCTAACGAATAACTAAATACTTTCGAAATTACTCCATTGATGTAAGGAGTTACCGTATTAACTGCGTACGCGCCTACCGTTGCGGTCAAGAATGGATGTTCCTGGACGTAAACGTCCAGTGCTTCAATAAAAGATCCACTTTTAGATGGACGCAGAAATATTAGAGATGACTGACCTAGGGTCAGGACCCATAAAATTTCTTGAGGCTGACTGGGTTGGATGATTCAAGC
>CALLYR010000231.1 GCA_937859005.1 uncultured Paracoccus sp.
CTGAAGGAGCGCAGCCTGTTCCGCATCAACGTCGATCCGGCCGCGGGCGGCATCGACGCGACGCAGCCCTTTGCCGTCACCGTCACCGCCACGCGCGAGGCTGCGGACGAGGAGGACGAGGACGAGGACGGGACCACCCTGACCCTGCCCATCACGGCCGAGGTCACGCTGCCCGCCGCCTTCCGCCAGGCCGCGCCCGCGGCCGAGATCCCGCTGTGGCTGGAATTCTGGATGCAGAAGCGGCCGCATATCGCGGCCGTCGGCGTCATGCTGGGCATCCTGGGGCTGATCCTGTTCGGCCAGGAATGGCTGGTCCGCCGCCCCGTCGTGTGGCAGCGGGTGCGGCTGATCTATCTGGCGGCGACGCTGGTGGTGCTGGGCTGGGGACTGGGGGCGCAGTTGTCGGTGGTGCAGGTGGTGGCCTTCCTGCATGCGCTGCTGGCGGGATTCCGCTGGGAAACCTTCCTGGTCGCGCCGCTGATCTTCGTTCTGTGGTCGACGGTGGCGCTGGGGATGCTGTTCTGGGGCCGCGGCGTGTTCTGCGGCTGGCTGTGCCCCTTCGGCGCGCTGCAGGAGCTGACGAACACCGCCGCCAAGCGGTTCGGGGTGCGCCAGATCGCGGTGCCGCAGGCGGTCCATGAACGGCTGTGGGTCATCAAGTACACGCTGTTCGTGGCGATCGTCGCGCTGTCCTTCTATTCCATGGAATACGCGCTGATCCTGTCCGAGGCCGAGCCGTTCAAGACCGCGATCTCGATGCGGTTCATGCGCGCCTGGCCGTTCGTGCTGTATGCCGTGGCGCTGCTGGCGGCGGGCCTGTTCATCGAGCGGTTCTTCTGCCGTTACGTCTGCCCGCTGGGCGCGGGGCTTGCGCTGCCGGCCAAGCTGAAAGTGTTTGACTGGCTCAAGCGCCGGCCCCAGTGCGGACGCGAATGCCGCCTGTGCGAGACCCGCTGCCCGATGGGCGCGATCGACCCCCTGGGGCGGATCAACCCCAATGAATGCGTGATGTGCCTGCGCTGCCAGATCATCATGAACGACGACAACACATGCCCGGTGCTGAAGCGCCGCGTCCGCGGCCCCGCCGCCGCCCGCGCCGCCGCCGGTGCCGCGCGCGCAGGTGCCGTCCGGGGCCCATGCCGCCGGTGTGGGCGATGCCGCGCCCACGCCTCAACCCCCTGCCTTTCAATCCCAGCAGGTGACACCATGACTCCCTCGATCATCTTCCGCGACGGCTGGCGCGTGTTCTTTCTGGCCGCCGGGCTTTACGCCGTCTTTGCCATGCTGGTCTGGCTGGTCTGGCTGGGCGTCCATGCCGCTGGCGGCATGATGGACGGACTGCCCTTCGCGCCCGCCCCGTATCTGTGGCACGCGCATGAGATGATCTTCGGCTTTGCCACGGCGGCGCTGGGCGGGTTCTTCCTGACCGCGGTGCCGAACTGGACCGGGGCCAGGGCGGCGCCCACGCGGTTCATCGCGATCGTTGCCGGCCTGTGGCTGGCCGGGCGGATCGCCGTGTGGTTTTCCGGCGGCCTGCCCGCAATCCTGGTGGCGGCGATCGACCTGGCCTTCGTGCCCGTGCTGGCGGCCAAGATCCTGTCGCAGCTTCTGAAACGGCCGAAAGCCCAGAACATGATGTTCCTGGTGCTGCTGAGCCTCGTGTGGATTTCCAACCTGCTGGTGCATCTGGACTGGCTGGGCTGGGCCTCGACCGAACCACAGGGGCTGCGCGGGGGCTTGCTGGCGATCTGCGCGATGATCGCGGTGCTGGGGGGGCGGGTCACGCCCGCCTTTACCCGCAACGCGCTGCTGCGCGCCAACCCGGATGCCGCCCCCCCGGTGTCGCGCCAGCCGCTGGAGATCGCGGGCATTGTCCTGCCGATCCTGACCGCCGTGCTGGCGGTGGCCGGCGCGCCCGACCGGCTGACCGGCGCTGTCGCGGTGGGGGCGGGGCTGGCTGCGGCGGCGCGGCTTTCAGGCTGGCGCACGCGGGCGACGCTGGGCGATCCCATCGTCTGGGCGCTGCACGCGGGTTACGCGATGCTGGCCCTGGGGCTGGTCGTCTGGGGGCTGGCCGGTTTCGGCATCGGGTCCGAGGTCGGCGCGCTGCACATCCTGGGCATCGGCGCCATCGGCGGCATGACGCTGGCGGTGATGAGTCGCGCCAGCATCGGCCATTCGGGGCGTCCGCTGCAGGCGCCGGGTCCGGTTGCCCTGGCCTATACCCTGATGCCGGTGGCGGTCGGGCTGCGCTGGATGGCTTCGACCTGGCCCGGCAGCCTGTATTACATCGGCACGCTGGGCGCCGGTATGCTGTGGGTAACTGCCTTCACCCTTTATGTGATCGCGCTGTGGCCGATCTGGACGACGCCGCGGCCTGCGGCGCGCGGGGCTGCGGCATGATCGCGCGCCGCCGCTTTCTGGCGCTGGCCGCCTGTGCGCTGGCCGTGCCTGCCGGCGCGGCCCTGCCGCCGGTGCAGTCCCATGTCTGGCAGGGCACCGCGCTGGGTGCCGATGTCATGCTGCGGGTCGAAGGGGGCAGCGAACGCGCTGCCCGCGCCTTTTTCGCCGAATCGGCCCGTGCCCTGCGCGCGGTCGAGGACCGGTTCTCGCTGTTTCGCGGGTCGGATCTGATGCGGCTGAACGCGATGGGCCGTCTGCCCCACCCTTCGGCCGAGATGCTGGCGCTGCTGGAACTGGCCGGACAGGTCCACGACGCCACCGGCGGCGCCTTCGATCCCACGGTGCAGCCGCTGTGGCTGGCCCGGCGCGATGGCGGGGACGAATCCGCCGGCCGGACACTGACGGGCTGGGGGGATGTCCGAATCGCTCCTGACGAGATCCGCCTGATGCGGCCCGGCATGGCGCTGACCCTGAACGGCATCGCCCAGGGCCACGCCGCCGACCGGCTGGCCGGCATCGCCCGGACGCACGGGCTGGGACCGCGCGACTGGCGGGCGGCGGTCGTGGCACCCGACGGCCGGCGCCTGCGCGAACTGACGCTGCGCCAGCGTGCGCTGGCCACATCGGCGCCTTTCGGCACCCGGATCGGGCCTGCAGGCGACCGGCCGCACATCCTGTCCCCCGACGGCGCCGCGCCGCGCTGGGGCGTGGTTTCGGTCAGTGCGCCCCATGCGGCGCTGGCCGATGCGCTGTCCACGGCCTTCTGCGTGATGGACCGCGCCGCCATCGACAGGGCGCTGGCGACGTTTTCCGGCGCACGGGTGGAATGCCTCTCGGCGCTGTGATAGCGTCACCGGGCCAGACAGGGACAGCCGTTAATCCGAGCCAAGTTATCAACCTTTGACTTTCGTTAAGGTGGCCGGATTATCAGTGATCTAGGTCTCGGCGCACCTGAAACCGCTCGGAGGGACTGCCGCCATGCGCGACGTCATGACCAAGAGCATGGCCCGCAACGTCTTCTATGGCGGGTCATTGTTCTTCATCGCCATTTTCGTGGCGTTGACGATTCACAGCCATCTTTATGCCCGCAACGTGTCCACGGACGAGTCGCTGCTGACCGAAAGCGTCGCGGCGGGCAAGCTGGTGTGGGAAAACAAGGCCTGCATCAACTGCCACACGCTGCTGGGCGAAGGCGCCTATTTCGCGCCCGAACTGGGCAACGTGATGAAGCGGTGGGGCGTGCAGGACGATCCCATGGCGGCGATGGACACGTTGAAGTCGTGGATGGATGCGATGCCCACGGGCATCGAGGGACGCCGGCAGATGCCGCAGTTCAACCTGACCGATGCCGAATACCGCGCATTGGCTGACTTCCTGTTGTTCGTGGGCACGGTCAATACCCAGAACTGGCCGCCGAACGACGCGGGCTGAGGAGAGCAGAACGCCATGAAATACTATTCCCAACGCATCGCCTACGCCTATTTCGGCGTCGCGATGGCCTTGTTCGCGCTGCAGGTCATCTTTGGCCTGACCATGGGCTACATGTATGTCCAGCCGAACTTCCTGTCCGAACTCGCGCCTTTCAACATCGTGCGGATGCTGCACACCAACGCGCTGATCGTCTGGCTGCTGCTGGGCTTCTTCGGTTCGGCCTATTTCCTGATCCCCGAGGAAGCCGAGCGCGAGATCCATTCGCCGATGCTCGCCTATCTGCAGCTGCTGATCCTGGTGGTGGGCACGCTGGGCGCGGTGCTGACCTATATCTTCAACTGGTTCAACGGGAACTATTTCCTGGGCACCCAGGGCCGCGAGTTCCTTGAACAGCCCACCTGGGTCAAGGTCGGCATCGTCGTCGCCGCGCTGATCTTCCTCTTTAACGTCACGATGACGGTGCTGAAGGGGCGCAAGACCGCGATTTCCAACGTCCTGCTGCTGGGCCTGTGGGGGTTGGCGCTGCTGTTCCTGTTCGCCTTCTACAACCCGCACAACATCGTCCTGGACAAGCAGTACTGGTGGTGGGTCGTCCATCTGTGGGTGGAAGGCGTCTGGGAACTGATCATGGCCTCGATCCTGGCGTTCCTGATGCTGAAGCTGACGGGCGTCGACCGCGAGGTCGTTGAAAAGTGGCTCTATGTCATTGTCGCCACGGCGCTGTTCTCGGGCATCCTGGGGACCGGGCACCACTATTACTGGATCGGCCTGCCGGCCTACTGGCAGTGGATCGGCTCGATCTTCTCGAGCTTCGAGATCGTGCCCTTCTTCGCGATGATGGCCTTTGCCTTCGTGATGGTCTGGAAGGGCCGCCGCGATCACCCGAACAAGGCGGCGCTGCTGTGGTCGCTGGGCTGCACGGTGCTGGCGTTCTTCGGGGCGGGGGTGTGGGGCTTCCTGCACACGCTGCACGGGGTGAACTATTACACCCACGGCACCCAGATCACCGCGGCGCACGGCCACCTGGCCTTCTATGGCGCCTATGTCTGCCTGGTGCTGGCGATCGTGACCTATGCGATGCCGATCATGCGCAACCGCGACCCCTATAACCAGGTGCTGAACATGGGCGCATTCTGGCTGATGTCGGGCGGCATGCTGTTCATGACCTTCACCCTGACCTTCGCGGGCACGGTGCAGACCCACCTGCAGCGGGTGAACGGCGAGGCGTTCATGGACGTGCAGGACCAGCTGGCCATCTTCTACTGGATGCGCTTCGGGTCCGGGGTGGCCGTGGTGCTGGGCGCGCTGCTGTTCATCTATTCGGTCATGGTCCCGCGGCGCGAAGTCGTGATCCCCGGTCCCGTGCAGGTCCACAAGGACGGCCATATCGAGCCTGCGGAGTGAGCGCGATGAACGCACATACGAAAGTGGAGGGGGCGGATGCCCCCTTCTACCTGCCCCAGGGCGATGAGGTCGCCGTATTCGAGGCGGCGGCGAAGAACGATCTGCCGGTTCTGCTGAAAGGGCCGACGGGCTGTGGCAAGACCCGCTTCGTCACCCATATGGCCGCGCGGCTGGGGCGTCCCCTTTACACCGTCGCCTGCCATGACGATCTGTCCGCGGCCGACCTGATCGGGCGCTATCTGCTGAAGGGCGGCGAGACCGTCTGGGTCGATGGCCCGCTGACCCGCGCCGTCCGCGAGGGCGCGATCTGCTATCTCGACGAGGTGGTGGAGGCGCGCAAGGATGTGACCGTGGTCCTGCATCCGCTGACCGACGACCGCCGCATCCTGCCCATCGACCGCACGGGCGAGGAACTGGAAGCCGCGCCTGGCTTCATGCTGGTGGCCAGCTATAACCCCGGATATCAGAACATCCTCAAGACGCTGAAGCCGTCCACCCGTCAGCGGTTCGTCGCGATGGAATTCGACTTTCCCGCCCCCGCGCAGGAAACCGCCATCGTGGCGCAGGAAAGCGGACTGGAGCAATCCCGTGCCGCCCTGCTGGTCCGTCTGGCCGGCAAGCTGCGCGCCCTGAAAGGGCAGGATCTCGAGGAAGGGGTTTCCACCCGCCTGGTCGTCTATGCCGCGACCCTGATCGCGGGGGGGATGCCCATGAACCGCGCAATCACGGCGGCCATGATCGAGCCGCTGACCGACGACGCCGACGTGAAGCGCGGGCTGGCCGATCTGGTCGTGGCGGTAACGGGCTGAACCGATGTCGGCATGGCGCGAAATCGAACCGTGGGAGCCCGAGGAAACCGTCGGCAAGCTGTGGCACGGCTGGGCTTCGGGCTTCGACGCCCTGCCGGTGCACGAGGATGCCCGCGTCCATCTGACCGAGGTCGCCGGACGGCTGGCGGTGCTGTTCCGGGGACTGGGCGGCGATCACGCGGTCGAATTCCGCGCCAATGCCGACCGCATCAGCCGCCACCGCCTGTCCTGGCGCCGCCGCCTGGGAACCGAGGCCGAGGCGATTCCGCAGGCCAGCTTCGACGGCGGCATCCTGCGGATGCCCGCCTCGCTGGCCATCCTGCCCACGGCGGAAGCGAACGGGACGCTGTATCTGTGGCTGGCCGCCGCCGCCGCCCATGCCACAGGCGGCCGGGCCGAGGAAGACCCGCTGCGCCGCGATCTTGCGCGCCTGGTCGCCGCCGAGGCCACAGTGGCTGCGACGCTGGATTCCGCGCCCGGCATGACGGCGCTGTATCGCGAACTGGCCGCGCTTGCGCTTGCCGCGCGGCCGCTGTCGAAGCTGCCTCCTGACGAGGCGGCGGTCGAAGCGCTGGCGCGTGCCCTGTTGGGCGATCCCGCGCCCCTGTCCCCGCGCGCCGCGCAGATGCAGGCGGCGGTTGAATCGGGCGATCTGTCGGCGTTCCGCGCCGCCCCCGGATACCGGCCCATGCGGCCTGTCGTGCTGTGGCCCGATCTGGAAGGCGCCGCCGCGTCAGACGCAACCAGGGTCGAGACGCGCGAGACCGAAGGCACCCCCGAGGAATCGCAGGCCGGCGAAAAGACCGTCCGTGCCCGCCGCCGCAAATCCGACGCCGCCGAGCGCCGCGACAGCCTGATCCTGCACAAGTTCGAGGCGATCCTGTCCTGGGCCGAGTTCCTGAACCTGAACCGCCGGGTCGAGGACGACGACGACGACAGCGCCCGCAAGGCGCTGGACGATCAGGAAGAACTGGGCCTGGGCCAGATCAGCAAGGCCCCCGCGACGCGACTGAAGCTGCATCTGGACCTTTCCCCCGAGGACGTGGACCGCGAGGCGATTTCCGGCGTCCATGTCTATCCCGAATGGGACGCGCGCACGAATGCCTATCTGCGCGACCATGTACGGGTGCTGGACAGCACGCCCGACCCGTCCGAGGCCGAGGAAGCCTCGCCCTTCGACGAGGCCGCGCGCCGCCGCATCCGTGCCGTCCGCCAGCGGTTCGAGGCGCTGCGCCCCGGCCGCGTCACCACCACCGGCCACCGCGACGGGGACGAACTGGATCTGGAACTGACCGTGCGCTCGCAGGTCGGCATCATCACCAGCGGGCAGGGGTCGGACCGCATCTGGCGCCAGACCCGTCCCGAGGCGCGCGACCTGTCGGTGGCGATCCTGCTGGACGTTTCCCGGTCCACCGAAAGCGCCGTCACCGGCCGCGCCGTCATCGACATCGAACGCGAGGCGCTGACCGCGCTGGCCTGGGGGCTGGACGCGCTGGGCGATGCGGTGTCGGTGCAGGCGTTTTCGTCGCTGAAGCGCGACCGGGTGTTCGTGCGCACCTGCAAACGCTTTGACGAGCCGATGAGCGCCGCGATCGAATCGCGCATCGCGGCGCTGCGGCCGAATTTCTATACCCGTCTGGGGGCGGGCATCCGGCATGTGTCCAAGGGACTGGCCAGTCAGGCGCGCAGGCGGCGCTTGCTTCTGGTCATCACCGACGGCAAGCCGAACGATCTTGACCATTACGAGGGCCGCCACGGGATCGAGGACAGCGCCATGGCCGTGCGCGAGGCGCGCCGCGCGGGCCACGCCGTCTTCGGCATCACCGTGGATCGCGACGGCAAGTCGTGGTTTCCGCGTATCTTCGGGCAGGGCGGCTATGCGCTGGTTCCCCATCCCGACAAGCTGCCCGAGGCGCTGCCGGCGATCTATCGGCAACTGGTGGGCGCATGACGGACGAACGCTCATCCCCCCCTTCGCTGCTGGACGATCTGCCGGGCGAATTGCTGATCTGGGTGCTGATCGTCAGCGAGCTGGCGATATTCGGCGCGGGCCTGCTGGCCTTTCTGGCCGTCCGGCTGGGCGACCCGGAAGGCTTTGCCGCCTCGCAGGACCAGTTGCACCGGGTATCGGCAGCGATCAACACGGCGGTGCTGGTCACCTCGGGCTGGTTCGCTGCCCGGGCGGCGCGTGACGCCGAACACGGGCGCGCGGGGCCGGTGCGGGTGAATCTGGCGCTGGCCGGGTTGCTGGGGATCGTGTTCCTGGTGCTGAAAGGGCTGGAATACGCGGATTCGATGGCCAAGGGGCTGGGCACGGACACCCATCCCTTCTTCACCTTCTATTATCTGCTCACGGGCTTTCACGCTGCCCATGTGCTGGCGGGGGTGCTGATCCTGGCCCTGGTCGCGATCCGCGCGCGCGCCGATCATGTCGAGGCGGGGGCGCAGTTCTGGCATATGGTCGATCTGGTGTGGGTGATCCTGTTTCCGGTGATCTATCTGTTGCGATGAACGATCCATTGACCAAGGCCTGGGCCGCCCTGATCGGGCTGAGCGCCGTTTCCACCGCGATCGCGCTGGCGCTGCCGCGGCTGGACGCGACCGCGCTGAAGGGCGCGACGGTGGTGATTCTTCTGATCGCATGGTTGAAGGCGCGCGTGATCCTGTCGCGTTATCTGGGACTGGCGGCGGTGCCCCCGATCGGGCGCGGCTTCGGTCTGGTGCTGGGCCTGTTCATGCTGGCCGCGGGCGGCCTTTACCTCGTGGCATGACCGGGTCACTTCATCCAGGCCTTGCCGGGGTCCTCGGCCGCCAGTTCCCGCAGCTTTTCCACGTCCTCGATATGGGCGACATTCGATTCGATGCGCACGCCATAGCTGCGCAAGCGGCCGAAGGCGCGCGACAGGCTTTCGGGCTTCATCCCCAGGCGGCCCGCGATCAGCGCCTTGTTATAGGGCATCAGCACCGTGCAGGCGCCTGTCCGGCAACTGGCCAGATCGGCCAGGAATTCGGCGACCCGCTGCATCCCCGACCGGGCCTTCAGCTGTTCGACCTGCGCGACCAGCGATTGCAGATGCACGAAGGTCGCGGCCAGCAGCGCGGTGGCAAGCTGGGGGTCTTCCTGCATCTGCTGGCGCAGGCGCGCGCCGTCGATGCGGATCAGCACGGCGTCGGTGATCGCCTCGGCCGATACGGGATAAGGGACGCCACGCAGGGCCACGGCCTCGCCGAAGCTGCGGCCACGGGTCAGGACGCTGACGACCGCCTCGGCCCCGCTGGGGGCAAGACGGTAAAGTTTGACCCAGCCGTCAACGACGATATAGACCGCCGCCGCTTCCTCGCCCTGGACGAATACGGTCTGGCCGGTCTCGAACCGGACGGTCTGGGCATTGGCCAGGATGCGCTGCTGCATGGCGGTCGGAATGCCCGACAGAAGGGCCGTCTCGCGGGCGATCTGCAGATGCGTGTCGTTCATGGGCACTGTCCTGCCGCGATCATGGAACAGGTCTCTCGCTGATTTCGATTGTCGCGCACCATTGGCAGGCCGGGCCGCGCGGGGCAACCATGCAGTGCAGGGTCTGGCAAGCAGACCAAAGGAGCATGACGCGCGCGGACCGGAATTGGTTCCCGGCAGGATAGAGAAAATAAATCAAGCTGCTACGGCTCGGCGTTTACCATTCTATCGACCGAATGAGAGCCTTGTTCCTGTCGATTTCAGAACCGCAGGGTCGCATTCCTTCACGGATGCAGACCTAGCATGCGCGGAATCGTGGCCGTTCGCGGTGACTGCGATCATGTTCCGACCCGGCTGTCCGGCCTCGGGCCGCAGGATTCCTGCCACCCTTGGCAGATCGGCCCGGATTGTGCGCCTGTCATCGGAAAGGCCGGAGGTGCCAAGCGCTTCAGGAACCGGGGCCGTGCATTGCGCGATTCAGGCTGCGGCCGCGCATCGTCCCGGAAGGGACCGGGCCGCGGACATGGCGGGCCACGGCTGTCCCGGGTGGCCGGGCTTTCCACACCCGGCGCTCATATCCTTGATGCACGCCCCGGCACGCCCGGCAAATGGGCCTCGGGTCGGACGCGGGCCCAGGACGGTTCTGCCGATGTTCCGATCCAGGGTTTCCCGGCGGCGCCCGCGGTCCTGAACGGCCGAAATCCCGCCCCGCCGCTGTGGGCGCAGCAGACTTGCCGTGCGGCCGGTCCGGGCGTCCTGCGGATCAACGGTGCCGCCTTGCCCGTCCCGCTGCTGGCGCGCCCCGCCCGTCATCACTCCCCCTCTGCAGTCCCGGCGAACCGGCCCGGCCCTCATGCAGTTAGCCCTCTGGATGCGCTGATCGAAAAGGCGCGCCGCCGCCGAATCCGAAAGGTAGTCGCATGACCCATTCCCCTGCCGCGCCGTTGATCTGCTTTTCGCATCTGCGCTGGGATTTCGTGCTGCAACGCCCCCAGCATCTGATGGGCCGCTTTGCCGCGAACCGGCCGGTGTTCTTCTGGGAGGAGATGATCCCCTGCGACCATCACCTGCCCTATCTGGAGTTCCACGCCTTTCCGGGCACGGCCGTGCGGGCGATCCGGCCCCGCGTGCCGCGGCACTGGTCGCCGCATGACACCGAGCGCGCGCTGGCCGGGCTGCTGGACCAGATGCTGGCGCTGACGCGCACGCAAAAGCCGGTGCTGTGGTTCTATACGCCGCAGATGTGGCCCTTTGCACGGCATGTGGATGCCAGCGCCGTTGTCTATGACTGCATGGACGAGTTGTCGAACTTCCGCTTCGCGCCGCCCGATCTGGCCCGCAACGAAGCCGATCTGATGGCGGCGGCGGATGCGGTCTTCACCGGCGGCTTCAGCATCTGGGAGGCCAAGCGCGACCGCCACGACAACATCCATCCGTTCCCGTCCAGCGTGGACGCCGCCCATTTCGCCGCCGCGCGCCGCGGGCCGGCCGATCCCGTCGATCAGGCCGGCATCCCGCATCCGCGGCTGGGCTATTACGGCGTCATCGACGAGCGGCTGGACCTGGGGCTTATCCGCGATCTGGCGGCGGCCCGGCCCGACTGGCACATCGTCATGGTGGGGCCGGTCGCCAAGATTTCCGAGGGTGATCTGCCGCGGGCCGCGAATATCCACTGGCTGGGACAGAAATCCTATGCCGAACTGCCCGCCTATCTGGGCGGCTGGGACGCGGCGCTGATGCCCTTTGCCATCAACGAGGCCACGCGTTTCATCAGCCCGACCAAGACGCCGGAATATCTGGCGGGCGGGCGGCCAGTCGTCTCCACCCCCATCCGGGACGTGATCCGCCATTACGGCGACATCGCGGCGGTGCAGATCGCAGCCGACACGCCGGGCTTCGTTACCGCCTGCGACCACGCGCTGGCGATGTCGGCCAAGCCCGCCGAATGGCGGGACGAGGCAGACCGCCTGCTGGCCACGATCAGCTGGGACGCGACCTTCCGACACATGAACCGGCTTGTCGCCGAGGCTGCGGAACAGCGGCTGAACCCGCGCGCGCCCGACCGCTTTCCCGCCCCCGGCATCCGGCGCGGGGCGCGGGCCTATGACGTGGTGATCGCGGGCGCGGGCTTTGCCGGATCGGTGCTGGCCGAGCGGCTGGCCGAAGGCTCGGGCAAGCGGGTGCTGGTGGTGGACAAGCGCGGCCATGTCGCGGGCAACGCCTATGACCATCTGGACGCGGCGGGCGTGCTGGTCCACCGCTATGGCCCCCATATCTTTCACACCAACAGCGACGATGTGGTGGCGTATCTGTCCCGCTTCACCCGCTGGCGGCCCTATGAGCATCGGGTGCTGGCGCAGGTCGGCGACCGGCGCGTTCCCATGCCGATCAACCGCACCACGATCAACGCGCTTTACGGGCTGGATCTGACCACGGATACCGAGGTGGCCGGGTTCCTGGCCGCGCAGGCCGAGCCCGTGGCCGAGATCCGCAACAGCCGCGATGTGGTGGTGAACGCGGTCGGCACCAGGCTGTATGAGACGTTCTTTCAGGGCTATACCCGGAAACAGTGGGGGCTGGACCCGTCCGAACTGGACAAGTCGGTGACCTCGCGGGTGCCCACGCGGACGAACGCCGACGACCGTTATTTCACCGACAGCTTCCAGGCGATGCCGCTGGAGGGCTTCACCCGGATGTTCGAGCGGATGCTGGACCATCCCAACATCGACCTCGCGCTGGGGCAGGATTTCCACGACCTGCCCGCGCGCGACCTTGCGGCCCTGACGATCTATACCGGTCCGATCGACGCCTTTTTCGGCCACCGCTTCGGCCATCTGCCCTATCGCAGCCTGACCTTCCGGCACCAGACGCTGGACATGCGGCGGTTCCAGCCGGTGGCGGTGGTGAACTATCCGGCCGAGGACGTGCCCTGGACGCGGATCACCGAATACAAGCACCTGACCGGGCAGGTGCATCCGAAAACCTCGATCACCCATGAGATCCCGTCGGCCGACGGCGATCCCTATTACCCGATCCCGCGTCCGGAAAATCAGGCGCTGCTGCGCCGGTACGAGGATCTGGCCCGCGAACGCCCCGACGTGATCTTTGCCGGGCGGCTGGGCAGCTATCGTTATTACAACATGGATCAGGTGGTGGGACAGGCGCTGGCGATCCATCGGCGGATGGCACCGCGGCTGACGGTCAGCGCGGTGGCCGGGGAATAAGCGTGGGGGCCGAGCGACTGGTCGTTCTGGCGACCGACAGCCCCGAACCCTCGGGGGTAGGCCGCCACATGCTGACGCTGGCCGCGGCGCTGCCCGGCGGCTGGCGCGCGCGGCTGGCCTTTCCGGCCCATGCCGCAGGCCGGGCGCTGGCCGCCGAGGCGCAGGCCCGAGGGCTGCAGGCCATGGTGGCCGGCAAAGGCTGGGATGCCGCGCTGGACGGGGCCGATCTGGTCCATGTCCATGCCGGCATCGGCTGGGAAGGGCACACGCTGGTCGAAATGGCCCGCGCCCGCCGCCTGCCCGTGGCCCGGACCGAACATCTGCCGTGGCTGATTACCGATCCGGGCCAGCGTGACGATTACGCCGCGATGGTCGCGGACGTGGACGCCGTCATCACGGTCAGCCGCGCCGCTGCCCACAGCTGGCGGCCGGTGCTGGCGGGAATGGGCGGGCCTCGGCTGCCGATGGCCTGTATCCCGAACGGGGTCGATGTTCCGGCGCTGCCCCGCAGCCCGTCGGTGCAGCCCACGATCCTGTGCGTCGCCCGCTTTACCCCGCAAAAGAACCACCGCGTCCTGATCGGCGCGATGGCGCGGCTGGCGCGCACCCACCCCAATGCCCGGCTGCTGCTGGCCGGCACTGGCCCCGAGGAAGCGGCGGTCCGCGCCCGCGTGGCCCGTCTGGGGCTGACGAACGTCGAATTCCTGGGCAACCGCGACGACGTGCCCGCGCTGATGGCGCAGGCCGATGCGGTGGTCCTGCCATCCGTGTTCGAAGGGCTGCCGCTGGTCGTGCTCGAATCGATGGCGCTGGGCGCGCCGGTCGTCGCCACCCGCATCGGCGGGGTGGTCGAGGCGCTGGGGCCGGACCACC
>CALLYR010000232.1 GCA_937859005.1 uncultured Paracoccus sp.
GTCACCAACCTAAACGCTGCAGCCTGCGGTTCGGTTGACGACTGCGTTCAGTCCAGTCGCATTGCCGTGAGCTGCCGCATCTCGCCAAAGCCGTTGAAGCGGGTGTTGGTCACCACCGAATAGGCGCCTGCCCCGTGAAAGACGACGTAATCGCCCTCGGCGATGTCGTCGGGCAGCGACAGCTCCCCCGGCAGGCGGTCCACGGAATCGCAGGTGGGGCCGAACACCACGCGGCCGTGATCGCCGCCCGCACGCGGCCCGCCATCGGGCGTCAGCACCTGCAGCCGGTCCAGGTTGCCGATGATCGGCAGCTCGGTCAGCCCCCCATAGACGCCGTCGTTCAGGAACACCGACTGCCCGTCGCGCACCGCCTTGACCCGCGCGATCAGCGAGAACGCATCCGCGCACAGGCCCCGGCCCGGCTCGCACACCAGTTCGGGGGCGTCCCGGCCGAAGGCCTCGGCGGTGGTGCGCCCGATCAGGTCGAAGATCGCGTCCAGATCGGGTTCGACCCCGTGGACGCGCCAGGACGGAAAGCCCCCGCCCACGTTCAGCCGCCGCGCGGTCAGCCCGGCCATGTCGCAGATGTCGCGCGCGGTGCGGATATAGGTCTCCCATGCCGCGGGGTCGGTGCATTGGGTCCCCGGATGGAAGGTCAGCGACGGGATATAGCCCCGGTCGGCCACGTCCCGCAGCAGTTCCGCCGCCAGTTCCGGCGTGGCCCCGAACTTGGACCCGAAATCATAGGCCGCGCCCAGCACGGGCAGCTTGAAGCGGGGCGAGATCTCGCAGCCCTCGGGCGGCACCTGCTCGAACAGCTTGTCGAGTTCGGACCGGCTGTCCACCGACCAGGCCCTGATGCCCGCGCGCACCGCATGGGCGATTTCCGCGCGTGACCGCACCGGGTTGTGATAATGGCGCGCCGCCAGGGGGGCCAATCGCCCGATCAGGTCGATCTCGAAGGGCGAGGCCACGTCGAAGCCCGTGATGCCCGCGGCCACCAGATTCTGGATCACCGCCTCGTCGGGGTTCGACTTGACGGCATAGGTCACAAGGCCCGGAAAGCCCGCGATGAACTGCCGCGCCCGGTCCTGCAGGACGGTCGGCGCGAACACCATGACCGGATTTTCCGGCGCCATGACGCGGATGATCTCGGCAGGGTTCTGCCAGACGGTCTTGGCCTCGCGGCCCTCGCTCAGTCCCATGCGCGTTCCTTTCCAAGACACGGGTTTGCCTGCCAACGCAGGATCGGCCCTATGCGGTCCGAATGCAGCAATGGAAAGGGTGGAATCGGGCGCAGGGCCGGTTATTCTGCCGACAGCACTGGCAGATCGACGAAAGGACCGGCATGGACGACCTCGACCGCGCCATCGTGGCGCAACTTGCCCAAGATGCGCGCATGTCGGTCGCGGTGCTGGCGCGCAGGCTCAAGGTCGCGCGGTCCACGGTGCAGGCGCGGCTGGAACGGCTGGAAACCACCGGGGCCATCGCCGGATACACCCTGCGGCTGGGCGAGGCCGCGCGCCTGGCCCGCATCCGCGCCACCTGCCTGCTGACGATCGAGCCGCGCGCCCAGGCCGCGATCCTGGGGCGGCTGAAGGCCCTGCCCGCGGTGGAACGGGTCCATTCGACCAGCGGGCGGGTCGATCTGCTGCTGCAACTGGCCTGCGCATCGACTGCCGAGCTTGACGAGACGCTGGACCAGATCGGCAACATCACCGGGGTGCGTTCGTCCGAAAGCCTGGTCCATCTGTCTACCAAGTTCGACCGCTCGGTCTGAGGCTTGCGCTTTACACCGGCGCGGGGCGCCCCTATCTGACCCCGGTCATGGCCCAGCAGAAATCCGATCCCAACTACAAGGTCATCGCGGAAAACCGCCGCGCGCGCTTCGATTACTTCATCGAAAGCGATCTCGAGGTCGGCATCGTCCTGACCGGGTCCGAGGTGAAGGCGCTGCGCACCGGCCAGTCCAACATCGCCGAAAGCTATGCCTCGGTCGAGCAGGGCGAGTTGTGGCTGATCAACAGCTATATCGCCGCCTACAAGCAGGCGGGCGTCTTCGGGCACGAGGAGCGCCGCCGCCGCAAGCTGCTGGTCAGCCGCCGCGAACTGTCGCGGCTGTGGCAGGCGGTCGGGCGCGAGGGGATGACGCTGGTGCCGCTGGTGATGTATTTCAACCACCGCGGCGTGGTGAAGCTGAAACTGGGCATCGCCAAGGGCAAGAAGGTCCACGACAAGCGCGACACCGAGGCCAAGCGCGACTGGGGCCGCCAGAAGCAGCGCCTGCTGAAACAGGGCTGATCGGCGGGAGGCCCTGTGCAGGGTTGCGTGGTGCATGCAGGCACGCACCCTGCACAGGGCGATGCGGCAGGACGAAGCGCAGGATGCGTACTTGCCCGCACCATGCCCACGCCGACCCTGCCGGACTGAAACCGCGTGCCCTGGCCGCAGCATCGCAGGGTGCGTGCCTGCACGCACCAATTCACCGCTCCCGCTACCTCAATGCTGCCAACGTCAACGGATCGGCCTCGCCGCCGAAGAACTCCGCCAGCAGCCGGTCGAACACCGCGCCGCCGCCCGCCTCGCCAAACAGCGTCGCGCAGGACCGCAGCTTGGCCGCATCCACGCGGCCCAGAACCTCCTCGGCCGGGCGGCCCGCATTGGCCAGCATCGCCTCGGCCGCCTCGCGCAGATTCGCGGCCAGCACCGGGTCGGCAAGATAGGCGCGCGCATGGGCCAGGTCGCGGATGCCATAGTGTTTCGCCGTCGCCGAATGACCCAGCGCAGCAAGCTGCGGGAAGACATACCACATCCAATGGCTGACCTTGCGGCCGGCGCGCAGCTCGGCCACGGCGCGGGCCTGATCGCGCGCCTGCGCGTCGTGAAAGCGGTGCAGGTCGTCCATCCCCCTTCGATGCACCCGCGCCTTCGCGCCGGTCAAGGGCATGGTTGTCCTGCACGCGGGCCAAGGCTAAGAAAGCGCCACCATGTTGCGCCGAGGAGGACAGGGATGGACGATCCGAAGACGCTGGTTTCCACCGATTGGCTGGCCGCGCATCTGAACGACCCGGACCTGCGCATCCTTGATGCCAGCTGGCACATGCCCGCCACCGGCCGCGATGCCCGCGCCGAATACAAGGCCGCCCATATCCCCGGCGCGCGCTTCTTCGACATCGACGCGATTTCCGACAGCCGCAGCGATCTGCCGCACATGGCGCCCCCGCCCGAACTGTTCATCAGCCGGATGCGCGCCATGGGGGTGGGCGACGGGCATCAGGTCGTCATCTATGACAATTCCGACCTGCATTCGGCGGCGCGGGTCTGGTGGACCTTCCGCCTGATGGGCAAGACCGACGTGGCCGTGCTGGACGGCGGCTTTGCCAAGTGGCAGGCCGAGGGGCATCCGGTCGAGGACATTGCCCCGATCACCCGCGACCGCCACATGACCGTCCAGCGCCAGGCGGGGCTGGTCCGCGACGTGACCCAGGTGGCCGCCGCGTCAAAGCTGGGCGATCATCAGATCATCGACGCGCGCTCTCCCGAACGGTTCCGTGGCGATGTGCCCGAACCCCGACCCGGCCTGCGCGCGGGCCATATCCCCGGCGCGAGGAATGTCCCCTTCGGCCGTCTTTACAGTGACGACGGCACGATGAAATCGCCCGAGGAACTGCGCGCCGTGTTCGAGGCCGCGGGCGTCGATCTGAAGCGCCCCGCCATCACCTCCTGCGGGTCGGGCATCACCGCCGCCACGCTGGCGCTGGCGCTGGAACGCATCGGCAAGCGGGACTGGTCCCTTTACGACGGCAGCTGGACCGAATGGGGCAGCTTTCCCGACCTGAAAATCGCAACCGGAGACGCCTGATGTTCGACAGCCTGAAGCCCCAAGCCCCCGACAAGATCCTGGCCCTGATGGGCGAGTTCCGGGCCGACACGCGGCAGGGCAAGATCGACTTGGGCGTCGGCGTCTACAAGGACCCGACCGGGCTGACCCCGGTCATGCGCGCCGTCAAGACCGCCGAAAAGCGCATCTGGGAAACGGAAACCACCAAGGCCTATACCGCGCTGACGGGCGAGCCCGCCTATCTGGAGGCGATGTCGCGGATGGTGCTGGCGGACGTGCTGGACACCGCCCGCACGGCGTCGCTGTCCACCGTGGGCGGCACCGGCGCGATCCGGCAGGCGTTCGAGCTTGCCCGCATGGGCAACCCGGACCTGACCGTGCATGTGTCCGACCCGACCTGGCCCAACCATCTGTCCATGCTGAAATTCATGGGCATTCCTTACGTCGAATACCGCTATTTCGACAGCACGACCCGCGGCGTCGATTTCGAGGGGATGAAGGCCGACCTGGCCCGCGCGAAAAAGGGCGACCTGATCCTGCTGCACGGCTGCTGCCACAACCCGACCGGCGCCAATCTGACGATGGAGCAGTGGGCCGAGGTGGCGGACATCCTTGACCGCACCGGCGCGGTGCCGCTGATCGACCTGGCCTATCAGGGCTTCGGCGACGGGCTGGAGGCGGATGCGGCGGGCACCCGCCTGATCGCCTCGCGCGCGCCCGATGCGCTGATCGCGGCGTCGTGTTCCAAGAACTTCGGCATCTATCGCGAACGCACCGGCATCCTGCTGACGCAGGTGGCCGATGCGGGCCAGCGCGACCTGGCGCAGGGGGCGATGGCGTTCCTGGGGCGGCAGACCTATTCCTTCCCGCCCGACCACGGCGCGCGCATCGTCCAGACGATCCTGGAGGACGCCGAACTGAAGGCCGACTGGATGGCGGAACTGGAGGAAGTGCGTCTGGGAATGCTGGACCTGCGCGAGCAATTGGCGACGGAACTGCGCAACCTGACCGGCAGCGACCGCTTCGATTTCATCGCGCAGCACCGCGGCATGTTCTCGCGCCTGGGGGCCACGCCGGAACAGGTGCAGCAGATCAAGGAAGACAACGCGATCTACATGGTGGGCGATTCCCGGCTGAACATCGCCGGGCTGAACCGCGACAGCGTGCCCATCCTGGCCCGCGCCATCGTCGAGGCTGGCGTGTAAGACGCGAAAGGCCGGGCGGATGCCCGGCCTTTTCACCTGAGGCCGCAATGACAAAAGGCCGGGAAACCCCGGCCTTCGATCGGTTGAACGAGAGTCGTGGGCCTTACAGGCCGCGGGCCACGCGTTCGATGTCGCCGCGGCACAGGCCGATGTCGTCCAGTTCGCGGTCGGTCAGGCGGCTCAGTTCGTTGCGGGTGGCGCGGGTATCCGCCCAGCGGGTGATGGTAGCGCGCAGACGGGTGCCGATACCGTTGGCATGCACCCCGACGGGGGCGCGGTCGAAGTCGATCGCGGACATGATAAGAACCTGTTTTTCTTGCAGCCTGCCGGATGCAGGCATGGCGGAGGGGAGTGACAGCTATATAGCTCTCGGCCATGTGGATAACCACTGGCGCCCCGGCAACGCAGCCATGCGCGCGCCGCATAAGTTGCTGCTTTTACATAATTTTAACATGGCTCACCGTCGCGTGAGAACTGCAAGAAAACGCCGCCTGCAGGGAACTTGGCGGAAGACTCTTCGTCCAGTGCCTGGATTTGTGGACGAAACATGCACACTTGTCGTCAAGAGGACAAATCAGCCCTCATGCAGCAGCCTCCAGAGTCCCTTTCCTCGCGACGCAGCGTCAGTTCCAGTCGCCCAAGGCCGCCTGCCACAGGGACAGCGCCGCCACCGCCGCCGTGTCCGCCCGCAGGATGCGCGGCCCCAGGCTGATGCGGGTGACGCAGGGCATGGCGGACAGCCGGGCGCGTTCCGCAGGGGACCAGCCGCCCTCGGGGCCGATCAGCACCGCCCAGCGGCCGCCCGGCAGCCCCGCCAGCACCTGCGCCGGCCCTGCCAGCGCCTCGTCCGCCCACAGGATGCGCCGGGCCGCGTCCCAGCCGTCCAGAAGCCGCCCCAGCGGGACCAGCCCTGCCACTTCGGGAACGAAGGTGCCGCCGCATTGCTCTGCCGCCTCGACCGCATGGGCCTGCAGCCGGTCGCGGGCGATGCGGTCGGCATTGGTGTGGTCGGTCTGCACCGGCAGGATGCGCGCCGCGCCCAGTTCCGCCGCCTTTTCCACGATGAAATCGGTGCGCGCCTTCTTGATCGGGGCAAACACCAGCCACAGATCGGGGGGGTCGCGTTGCGGCGCGGACTGGTCCAGCGGCTCGACCTCGCCGCCGCGCCTGGCAGCCGTCAGGAGGCGCGCGCGCCATTCGCCGTCGCGGCCGTTGAACACCGCAATCTCGTCCCCCGGCCCCTGGCGCATGACGCCCGACAGGTAATGCGCCTGCGCCGCGTCCAGGGGCACGGCTTGTCCCGCCGCCAGCGGGTGATCTATGTAAAGCCTGATCCTTGCCATGATGGGGGTGAGCTTATGCAAGCCACTGCGCCAATGCCATCGGTTTCGGACGCCCCGCGCGGCAACTGGGTGGACCGGCTGGCTCCGCCCGGCTGGAGGCCGTGGCTGCGGCTGTCCCGCGCGGACCGGCCCATCGGCACCTGGCTCTTGCTGCTGCCATGCTGGTGGGGGACGGGGCTGGCGATGATCGTGGACCGGCCGCGCTGGGTCGATCTGTGGGTCGTGATCGCCTGCACCATCGGCGCCGCGGTCATGCGGGGGGCGGGCTGCACCTGGAACGACATCACCGACCGCGACATCGACGAACAGGTGGCGCGGACGCGCTCCCGCCCGCTGCCCTCGGGACAGGTCACGCTGCGGGGGGCGTATCTGTGGCTGGCGGTGCAGGCTGGCATCGGGGCGGCGCTGCTGTTCACGATGAACGGCGCAGCCATCGCGCTGGGCGTGGCGTCGCTGGCGCTGGTGGCCATCTATCCCTTTGCCAAGCGCTTCACCTGGTGGCCGCAGGTGTTCCTGGGGCTGGCCTTCAACTGGGGGGCGCTGCTGGCTTTCGCCGCGCATGGCGGCACCCTGCATCCGGCGGCGGTGCTGGCCTATGCGGCGGGGATTTCATGGACGCTGTTCTATGACACGATCTATGCCCATCAGGACACCGAGGACGACGCCCTGATCGGCGTCAAATCGACGGCGCGGCTGTTCGGGGACGCCAGCCCGCGCTGGCTGCTGGGCTTTGCGGCGCTGTCGGTGCTGCTGCTGGCGGCGGCGGTGGCCGCGACCCGGCCTGCGCCGCTGCCGGCGGTGATCGCGGGCTTGGGCGTTGCGGGCTTTGCCCTGCATCTGGCGTGGCAGTTGCGGCGGCTGGACCCGTCCAGCACCGGCACCTGCCTGCGGCTGTTCCGGTCGAACCGCGACGCGGGTCTGATCGTCGCGCTGGCTTTCGCCCTTGCGGGGCTGGCCTGATTGCGCGGGGCGGGCCGCGTTCCTACATCCGCAGGACCCCGACACAGCTGAAAGGCCGAACGGATGGCTCCGCCTGCCCGCACTCGCCATGCCGCGCATCCGCCCGCAAGGCGCGGATGGCAGGCTGCCGTCGCGGCGCTGGTCCTGCTGACGGCCGCGGCCGCAGGGTCATGGGCCACGGCCCGGCTGGCCGCGGACGAGATCGAGCGGCGCTCTGCGCGGGATGTGCAGGCCGCGCTGGCGGCAGGCGGGTTCGGCTGGGCCGCTGTTGCGGCCGACGGGCTGGCGGTCACGCTGACCGGCACCGCCCCGGACGAGGTGCAGCGGTTCCGCGCCATGGCGCGGGCCGGAACGGCGGTGGACGGGAGCCGTATCCGCGACCGCATGACGGTCGCGCCCCAGGCCCCCGCCGCGCCGCCCGTCTTCCGGGTCGAACTGCTGCGGACCGATGAGGGGCTGTCAATTCTGGGGCTGGCGCCCGCGGCGGTGGACCGCGCCCGTGCCGGGCGCATCGAAGTCGAAGCCCTGGCGGGTGCGGGCAAGGTCACGGATCTGCTGGAACTGGCCGACCATCCGGCGCCGCCCGGCTGGGATGCGGCGCTGGATTTCGCGCTGGATGCGGCGGCGCAGGCGCCGCGAGGCAAGCTGACGGTCCTGGACGGCCGGGTCGAGGTGACGGCGATCACCGACGGCCCTGCCGAAAAGGCCCGTCTGGAAGCCGCCCTGACCCGCGACCGCCCCGGGAACGTCGCGCTGGGCCTGGACATCAGCGCCCCGCGCCCGGTGATTTCCCCGTTTACGCTGCACATGGTCAAGGACAGGGACGGTTTGCGCTTCGAATCCTGTTCCGCCGACAGCGAATCCGACCGCGGCCGCATCCGGCAGGCCGCAGTGGCAGCCGGGGCTGCCGCACCCGACTGCGTGCTGGGTCTGGGCGCGCCCTCGCCGCTGTGGGCCGATGCGGCCGTGGCGGCGGTCCATGCCCTT
>CALLYR010000233.1 GCA_937859005.1 uncultured Paracoccus sp.
GATGGCGTTGCGCGCCGAACGGATCGAGACGCTGGCCGAGGAGTTGTTCCTGCTGCAGATCCTGGGCGACGACCGTGCGGTGGCGCAGACCTATGTCGCGGGGCGCGCCATGAAGGGCGCGGCCGCCGCGGCGCAGGCTGACCCGGTCCGGACTCTCGCCGCGGTCTGAACCCCCAGCCTGTACCGTTTCCCCGACTGACCCCTGCGCGGCCTGCGCAGGGGGCTTTTTGCCATGTGCGCCCTGCACGGCATCAGCCCGGTTTCCTGCGCCGCCGGGCCCGCATCCGGCGCCCGCCCCGCGCAGTTTTCCCTTTGCCATTCCACAGCTTTGGTCGAAACAGTCTCAGGGGCTTTGCGCTGTGCGGTTCCCCGGCATCGCCCTTACTGTTTTTCAGCCATTCTGGCCGACAAGAACAGGGAGGATACCGATGTCGAGCGCAGAAGAAAGACTGTCGCACGAAAGGGGAGGGGCCATGGGCGGATTGTTCCGGCTGGCCGAACACAACACCAATCCGCGCACCGAGGTCATCGCCGGGGTCACGACCTTCCTGACGATGGCCTATATCATGTTCGTCAACCCCGACATCCTGTCCACGACGGGCATGGACCGCGATGCCGTCTTCGTCGCGACCTGCCTTGCCGCGGCGATCGGGTCGGCGATCATGGGGCTGTGGGCGAACTGGCCCATCGGCATGGCGCCGGGCATGGGACTGAACGCCTTCTTCGCCTTTACCGTCGTAGGCACGCTGGGCTATACGTGGCAGCAGGCGCTGGGGGCGGTGTTCATTTCCGGCATGGTCTTCCTGTTCCTGTCGGCCACCGGCATCCGGCGCTGGCTGATCGCGGGGATTCCCCATTCGATGCGCAGCGCCATCGCCGCGGGCATCGGGCTGTTCCTGGCGATCATCGCGCTGAAATCCTCGGGGCTGGTGGTGGCCAATCCGGCGACCTTCATCGCGCTGGGCGACCTGACCTCGACCGGGGTTCTGCTGACCATCGCGGGCTTTTTCATCATCGCGGCGCTGGATGCGCGGAAGGTGCCGGGCGCGATCCTGATCGGCATCCTGGTCATCACCGTGGCCTCGATCATGGTCGGCAACAGCACCTTCGGCGGCATCGTGTCGGTCCCGCCGTCGATCGCGCCGACCTTCCTGCAGCTTGACGTGATGGGCGCGCTGGGCACCGGCATCGTCCATGTCGTGCTGGTCATGGTGCTGGTCGAGGTCTTTGACGCCACCGGCACCCTGATCGGGGTCGCCAAGCGCGCGGGACTGCTGGTCGAAGGGCCGCAGCACACCAACAAGGGCCTCAGCCGCGCGCTGATGGCCGATTCGACCGCGATCCTGGCCGGGTCGATGCTGGGCACGTCCTCCACCACGGCCTATGTCGAAAGCGCCTCGGGCGTGCAGGCGGGGGGCCGGACCGGGCTGACGGCGCTGGTCGTGGCGGGGCTGTTCCTGCTGTCCACCTTCCTGTCGCCGCTGGCGGGATCGGTGCCCGCGCAGGCGACGGCGCCCGCGCTGCTGTATGTGGCGACCCTGATGCTGCGGGAACTGGCGGAAATCACCTGGGACGACGTGACCGAATCGGCGCCTGCGGTGCTGACCGCGATCGCCATGCCCTTCACCTATTCCATCGCGAACGGCCTCGCTTTCGGCTTTGTCAGCTATGCCGGCATCAAGCTGCTGACCGGCCGCGCGCGCGAGGTCCATGCGGCGACCTGGATCGTGGCCGGGCTGTTCGTGATGCGGTTCGTGCTGTTCCCGGAAGGGTAAGCGCCCGCGCCGCCCTCAGGCCGGGGGCGGCGCACCCAGCGCGCGGGACAGGTCCTGCGCGGCCTCGGTGACGGCGGCGGCCACTTCGGCCAGCCGCCGGTCGCTCATCCGGTTCACGGGGCCGGACACCGACAGTCCCGCCACCGCCGCCCCGGTCAGGTCGAAGACCGGCGCCGCGATGCAGCGCATCCCCGGCGTGCGTTCCTCGTCGTCCAGCGCAAAGCCGCGCGCCCGCACCTCGGAGAGCGATTCCGACAGATCGGCCAAGCTCGCCCGCGTCCGGGGGGTGAAGCGTTCCAGACCCTCTGCCGCGATCTCGCGCAGTTCGGCCGGGGTGCGGTGCGCCAGCAGCGCCTTGCCGATGCCCGAGGCGTGCATGGGGCTGAGCGTGCCGGGCGGAAAAAAGGCGCGGATCATCTCATGCGTCTCGACCTGAGCCAGGAACAGTACCAGATTGCCGCGCGCGACGCCAAGATTTGCCGTCTCGCCCGTGCGTTCCATCAGCGCGCGCAGGATGGGGCGGGCGCGTTCCACCAGCCCCGAGCGGCGCATGAAGGCCGATCCCACGCGGAACGCCTCGGGACCGACGTGCCAAGTCTGGGTGGCGGGGTCCAGTTCCGCCATCCCGCGCCGTTCCAGCGTCGTCAGCACCCGATGCAGGGTCGATGTGGGCTGGCCCAGCCGCGCCGCCATCCCGGTCAGCGTCAGCCCCCCGGCCTCGGCCAGCACCCCCAGCACATCAAGGCCGCGGTCCAGCGCGCGAATCGCGCCGGCATCCGGGTCGGCGCTGCCCCGCGGGCGGCCGCGTTTGCGGGGGGCGGAAGGGGTGTCTTCGGCAGTCACGAGAGTCTTTTCCTTTCCGGTGTAAAATCCGTCCGGCAGGCGCGGGAAAAGCAAGCTTTTGTAATATCATGTATTTTATATTTTCCCGCTCTGGCGGAAATATTTTCAGAAAAATTGCACCCGTGCAAGCCCCTGCGGTAATCTGCCTGCAGTCCAGAAGGGAGTCCCGACATGAGCCAGCAGAACCCGATCTTCATCCCCGGCCCGACGAACATCCCCGAGGCGCTGCGCAAGGCCGTGGACATGCCCACGATCGACCACCGCAGCCCGCTGTTCGGCCGCATCCTGCACCCCGCGATCGCTGGGGTGAAGAAGGTGCTCAAGACCGAGAAGGGCGAAGTCTTCATCTTCCCCTCTACCGGCACCGGCGGCTGGGAAACCGCGATCACCAACACGCTGTCGCCGGGCGACAAGGTGTTGGCCACGCGCAACGGCATGTTCAGCCATCGCTGGATCGACATGTGCCAGCGTCACGGGCTGGATGTCCAGGTGGTCGTGCAGGAATGGGGCGACGGCGTCCCCGCCGACAAGTTCGAAGAGATCCTGACCGCCGACAAGGAACACCGGATCAAGGTGGTCCTTGCAACGCACAACGAAACCGCGACCGGCGTGCGGTCCGACATCGCCGCCGTCCGCCGCGCGCTGGACAATGCCGGGCATCCGGCCCTGCTGTTCGTCGACGGTGTCAGCTCGATCGGCTGCTATGACTTCCGCATGGACGAATGGGGCGTCGATGTCGCCGTCACCGGGTCGCAGAAGGGATTCATGCTGCCGCCGGGCCTGGGCATCGTCGGCTTCTCGCCCAAGGCGATGGCCGCGACCGAAAACGCGGGCCTTTACCGCACCTATTTCGACGTGCGCGACATGGCCAAGGGCTATGCCGCCAACGGCTATCCCTATACGCCGCCGGTCGGGCTGCTGAACGGGCTGAAGCTGTCCTGCGACATGCTGCTGGAGGAAGGGCTCGACAACGTCTTTGCCCGCCACCACCGCATCGCCGAAGGGGTGCGCCGCGCCGTCGCCGCCTGGGGGTTGAAGCTGTGCGCCCTGCGCCCGGAACTGTATTCCGACAGCGTCAGCGCCATCCGCGTGCCCGAGGGCTTCGACGCCAACAAGGTCGTCAGCCATGCGCTGGACACCTATGGCGTGGCCTTCGGCACGGGCCTGGGCGATGTCGCAGGCAAGGTGTTCCGCATCGGCCATCTGGGCAGCCTGACCGATGTCATGGCCCTGTCGGGGATCGCGACCGCGGAAATGGTGATGGCCGACCTGGGCCTGCCGGTGAAGCTGGGCTCGGGCGTCGCCACGGCGCAGGAATGGTATCGTAGCACCGCGCAAGAGGCGCAGGCCCGGAAGGAAGCCGCCTGATGGACGGGGGCACCATGCATATCCCCACGCTGGCCGACATGCAGTCGGCCCGCGAGCGGATCAATCCCTATATCCATCGCACGCCGGTCATGACCTCGCGGATGCTGAACGAGCTGACCGGGGCCGAGCTGTTCTTCAAGTGCGAGAACCTGCAGAAAGCCGGGGCCTTCAAGGCCCGCGGCGCCTCCAACGCGGTGTTCGGGCTGTCGGACGAGCAGGCGGCGCGCGGCGTCGCCACCCATTCCAGCGGCAACCACGGCACCTGCCTGTCCTATGCCGCCGGGCGCCGGGGCATCCCCTGCACGGTGGTCATGCCCCGCACGGCGCCGCAGGCGAAAAAGGACGCCGTGCGCGGCTATGGCGGGCGGGTCGTGGAATGCGAACCCTCGACCAGCAGTCGCGAGGCGGTCTTTGCCGAGGTCGTGGCCGAGACGGGGGCGGAATTCGTCCATCCCTATAACGACCCGCGCGTGATCGCGGGGCAGGCCACCTGTTCTGCCGAACTGATCGAGCAGGTCGAAGACCTGGACGCGGTGATCGCGCCCATCGGCGGCGGCGGGCTGGTGTCGGGCTCGTGCCTGACGCTGTCGAACCTCGCCCCGCAGATAAGGATCTATGCGGCCGAACCCGAACAGGCCGACGATGCCGCGCGCAGCTTCCGCGCAGGCCACATCATCGCCGACGATGCGCCGAACACCATCGCGGATGGCCTCAAGGTGCCGCTGAAGGACTTGACCTGGCATTTCGTCCGGAACAACGTCACCGACATCCTGACCGTCTCGGAACAGGAAATCGTCGATGCGATGAAACTGATCTGGAAGCGGCTGAAGATCGTGATGGAACCCAGCAGCGCCGTGCCGCTGGCCGCGATCCTGAAGAACCCCGAAGTCTTTGCCGGCCAGCGCGTCGGCGTCATCATCACCGGCGGCAATGTCGATCTGGACCGCCTGCCCTGGATGGAAGGAGCCCTGAAATGAACGCCCCCGCGAAACTTCCCCTGCAGGCCGAGGCCACCGACTTCGACGCCTACGAGGTCGGCTATGACATCCCCGCCAAGCCGGGGATGCAGGAAAGCGAGATCCAGACGCCCTGCCTGATCCTCGATCTGGACGCGCTGGAGCGCAACATCAGGAAGATGGGCGATTACGCCAGGGCCCACGGAATGCGCCACCGCAGCCACGGCAAGATGCACAAGTCGGTCGATGTGCAGAAATTGCAGGAATCCCTGGGCGGATCGGTCGGCGTCTGCTGCCAGAAAGTGTCCGAGGCCGAGGCCTTTGCCCGCGGCGGCATCAGGGATGTGCTGGTCACCAACGAGGTGCGCGACCCGGCCAAGATCGATCGCCTGGCGCGCCTGCCGGAATACGGCGCGACCGTGACGGTCTGCGTCGATGACGTGGCCAACATCGCCGACCTGTCGGCTGCGGCGCAAAAGCACGGCACCGAACTGGGCGTCTTCGTCGAGATCGACTGCGGCGCGGGGCGCTGCGGCGTGACGACGACCGAGGCCGTGGTCGAGATCGCGAAAGCCGCCGACGCGGCCCCCGGCCTGACCTTCAAGGGCATCCAGGCCTATCAGGGCGCGATGCAGCACATGGACAGCTTCGAGGATCGCAAGGCGAAACTCGACGCGGCCATCGCGCAGGTGACCGAGGCCGTCGAGGCGTTGAAGGCCGAAGGCTTGGCCCCGGAGTTCGTTTCCGGCGGCGGCACCGGGTCCTATTATTTCGAGTCGAACTCGGGCGTCTATAACGAGTTGCAGTGCGGCTCCTACGCCTTCATGGACGCCGATTACGGCCGCATCCACGACAAGGACGGCAAGCGGATCGACCAGGGCGAATGGGAAAACGCGCTGTTCATCCTGACCTCGGTGATGAGCCATGCCAAGCCGCAACTGGCGGTCTGCGACGCGGGGCTCAAGGCGCAGTCGGTCGATAGCGGCCTGCCTTTCGTCTTTGGCCGCGACGATGTGAAATACATCAAGTGCAGCGACGAGCATGGCGTGATCGAGGACAAGGACGGCGTCCTTGCGGTCAACGAAAAGCTGCGTCTGGTTCCCGGCCACTGCGACCCGACCTGCAACGTCCACGACTGGTATGTCGGCGTCCGCAACGGCGTGGTGGAAACCGTCTGGCCGGTCAGTGCGCGGGGAAAGGGCTACTGATGCTGGTCGTTCCCGAAAGCGCCATTGCCGGGCTGATGACCCCGCAGGCGGCCTATGACGCGGTCGAGGCGGTCTTTGCCGCCATGGCCCGGGGCGACGCGCGCAACTTTCCCGTGGTGCGCGAGGCGCTGGGCTTTGAGGACGCGCTTTACGGCTTCAAGGGCGGGTTCGATGCCTCGGCGCTGACGCTGGGGCTGAAGGCCGGGGGGTATTGGCCGAACAACCAGAAGCACGGGCTGATCAACCATCAGTCCACCGTGTTCCTGTTCGACCCCGACACCGGGCGGGTCAAGGCGGCGGTCGGCGGCAACCTGCTGACTGCGCTGCGCACCGCCGCCGCAGCGGCCGTCTCGGTCAGCCATCTGGCGCCGCAAGGCGCGAAGGTGCTGGGCATGATCGGGGCGGGCCACCAGTCCGCCTTCCAGATGCGCGCCGTCGCCCGCGTGCGCGGCTTCGACCGCGTGCTGGGCTGGAACCCGCACCCCGAGATGCTGGGGCGGCTGGCCGATACGGCTGCCGAACTGGGCCTGCCGTTCGAGGCGGTGGATCTGGACCGGCTGGGGGCGGAGGCCGATGTGATCGTGTCCATCACCTCGTCCTTCGGGCCGCTGTTGATGGACGGCCATGTCAAGGGTCCGACCCATATCGCGGCGATGGGCACCGACACCAAGGGCAAGCAGGAGCTTGACCCCGCGCTGGTCGCCCGCGCCCGCGTCTTTACCGACGAGGTGGCGCAGGCCATCAGCATCGGCGAATCCCAGCACGCCATCGCGGCCGGGCTGATCGCCGAGGGCGACATCACCCAGATCGGCGCGGTGCTGACGGGCGATCATCCGGGCCGCGGGGATGCCGAGGTGACGATCTTCGACGGGACCGGCGTGGGCCTGCAGGACCTGGCGGTCGCCGCCGCCGTGGTCCGGCTGGCCGAAGAGCAGGGCATCGCGCAGAAGGTCGAAATCTGAACGCATCCTGCCCGCCGCATTCTTGTCGCGGCGGGCGGACCCTTGACTGCGGGCATCCCTCCGCCCGGACAGGCGCAACCGGTCATCGCGGGCTGGCGGCGCCTGCTTTTTTGCGCGGCCCCTGTCGGAAGGCCAGGCGGATCGCGGGGTGGGGGACAGTCGTCCGGTCTGCGGCAATCATTTCCCCGATGCAGGGCGCAAGCCTGCCCGATCATGCGTTCAGGATATCGCGCCCCTGCAGGCTGGATTCCCCGCCAGTCCTGTCAGCGGCAAAGCCCTTGATTCGTCACGGATGGCCGCGCCGGGCCTGCGCGGCTGCGACGGCGGATCAGGCTTGAGAGGGACCGGCCGGCACTGCTGGCGTGGCCGCCGAGGCCCGCAAGGCCGCATGAAAAAGGGGGGCTGCCGCCCCCCTGCATCAGGCGCCGGTATCCCGGCTCAAACCTTGTCGCCCACCACGGTCCATTCGGCGTCCCAGGTGTATTCCTCAAGGTTCGGACCCTCGGCGCAGCGGTCCACCACCGCGAACAGGCCCGGATCGCCCAGCGGCGTCAGCACGCCGTGCCAGACGTTGCGCCCGATGTTGACGCCCTGACCGGGTGCCGTGACGAAGGCCAGCGGCTGGCCCGGCGTGCCGTTCCGGTCCTCGGCCACGATCACCAGAAAGGGATTCTGCGTCATCGGCAGGAATGCCTGACTGCCCAGCGGGTGCCGCTCGACCAGCGAAAATCCGTGCGGCAGCGTCACCGAGTCCGAACGGAATACCGAAATCCCGGCGCGGTCCGCAATGTCCAGCCGCGCGCGGTCGTGGAATCGGCCGCAGCGGCCGGCGTTGATCAGGCGGTCGGGCGTACCCGCAGCCTCAAGGACATCGCCGAAAGGCGCGAAGGTCTCGGCGGTCAGCGGTTCGGCGCGGATGATGCGGTCGTCGGTCATGGTTCCTCCTCCGGGAATTGCTCCAGTCTGGGATAGCAGGAATTTTTCGGAAAGATTTTTCAGCAGATTCATAAGGTGAATGAAGATTCCGGGGCGGTCTGCCGGACGCCGTCTTCGCTTATGCAAGGCTTCAGTAACGCGACATCATGTCCATGGAGGGAGGAGAATGGTGCAGATCTTCGCAATTCATGTCCGCGGCGCGGCGGTTCCGCGCGGCACTGGCCGGAGGGGCAGCTGATGGATCCTGTTTTGTGGGAGTGGGCTTCGGCGGGGGTTCGGTG
>CALLYR010000234.1 GCA_937859005.1 uncultured Paracoccus sp.
GGGTCTGGACTGGCCCGCCCCGGCCGACCGCCATGTGGCCGAGGCCGCGCTGGCGGGCGGGGCGCGGCTGATCGTGACCGCCAATCTGCGCGATTTTCCCCGCCGCGCGACCGCCGCGCTGGGGATCGAGGCCGTCCATCCCGACGCCTTCCTGACCCGCCTGCATGCGGCCCATCCTGACGCGGTGCAGGCCAGCGTCCGGGCCGCCCATGCCCGTGCGCAGGCCATCGGCGGGCCGATGCCGCTGAAGGCGCTGCTGACCCGCGCCCGCCTGCCGCGGCTGGCCAAGGCCATGGCGCGCGCAGAGGGAGGCTGACTGCCCGCTCTTGCCGCCTGCGTCCCCAGCGTCTAACCCCGAGGCAGGCAGTCGGGGAAGCTCATGGTTTCGCGTGTCATCGAGGTCGAGGATTTCGATCTTGTCATATTCGGCGCCACCGGCGATCTGGCGCAGCGCAAGATCCTGCCCGCCCTGTTCCGCCGCCATGTCGCGGGACAGATCCCGCCCGATGCGCGCATCGTCGGGGCGGCGCGCACGGAAATGGACGATGCAAGATTCCGCGACGAGGCGCGCGCCGCCATCGCCGGGCACGACCCTGACCGGGGCAGATCTTCCGAACTGCCCGCTTTCCTCGACCGGCTGCATTATGTGACGCTGGATGCTGCGGGCGACACCGGCTGGTCCGACCTGGCCGCGATGATGCGGCCGGGGGTGATCCGGGTCTTCTATTTCTCGGTCGCGCCTGCGCTGTTCGGGGAACTGGCCGGGCGGCTGGTCCGGCATGGCATCGCGGATCAGGACAGCCGCATCGTGGCGGAAAAGCCCTTCGGCCGCGATCTGGCCTCGGCCCGCGCGCTGAACGAAATGCTCGCCCGGCATTTCGCAGAAGGGCAGATCTATCGCATCGACCATTATCTGGGCAAGGAAACGGTCCAGAACCTGATGGCGGTGCGCTTTGCCAATATCCTGTTCGAACCCTTGTGGAACAGCAATTACGTCGATCACGTCCAGATCACGGTGGCCGAAACCGTGGGGGTGGCGGGGCGCGGCGCCTATTACGATCAGGCGGGCGCGATGCGCGACATGGTGCAGAACCACCTGATGCAACTGGTCTGCCTCATCGCGATGGAACCGCCCTGGCATTTCGACCCCGATGCGCTGCGCGACGAAAAGCTCAAGGTCATCCGGGCGCTGGAATCCGTGCCGCCGCAGGACATCACGCGCGGCCAATATGCGGGCGCGGGCGATGTTGCGTCCTATGCCGCGGACGTGGGCAACCCCGGCAGCCGGACCGAAAGCTTCGTCGCGCTGAAGCTGCGCATCGCCAACTGGCGCTGGCAGGGGGTGCCGTTCTATCTGCGCACCGGCAAGCGGCTTCGCGCCCGCACCAGCGAGATCGCGGTCGTCTTCCGCGAGCCGCCGCATTCGATCTTTGACACGGCCGAGCCGCCCGAGCCCGACCAGCTTGTCATCCGCCTGCAGCCGAACGAAGGCATGAATCTGAAGGTGATGATCAAGGAACCGGGGCCGGGCGGCATCCGGCTGGTGCAGGTGGCCCTGGACATGAGCTTTGCCGAGGCGCTGGGCACTGATGGGGCCGACATGCCGGATGCCTATGAACGGCTCATCATGGATGTGATCCGCGGCGACCAGACGCTGTTCATGCGCGGGGACGAGGTCGAGGCCGCCTGGGCCTGGGCCGATCCCGCGATCGCCGCCTGGGAACAGGGCACGGCGGCACCCGAACCATACGATCCGGGGACTGCCGGCCCGGAAAAGGCGCTGGATCTGATGCGTCGCGACGGCCGCCGCTGGCGGGAAATCAAGGCATGAGGATGTGATGAAGCTGATCGAATACCCCGACCGCGAATCCCTGACGCTGGGCGTGGCGCAGGATGTCACCTCGGCGCTGGGCATGGCCCTGCGGACGCAGGACCGCGCGGTGCTGTCGCTGCCCGGCGGCAGCACGCCGGTGCCGGTGTTCAAGGCGCTGTCGGCCGCACCCCTGGACTGGGACCGCGTGGCGATCGTGCCCAACGACGAACGCTGGGTGCCGTCCGACCATGCGCGGTCGAACGCCCGGCTGATCCGCCGCCACCTGCTGGACGAAGGCATCGCCGCGCAGCTGGTCGACCTTTACGACCCCGACCTGGACCCCGACCAGGGCGCGGCTGCCGCCGCCGAACGGGTGGCGCCGCTGCTGCCGCTGTCCGTCCTGCTGCTGGGCATGGGCGAGGACATGCATGTCGCCAGCCTGTTTCCGGGGGCCGAGGGGCTGGCGGCGGCGCTGGCCAATGACGCGCCAGCGGTGCTGGCGATCCGCAGCGAAGCCGCGCCCGAACCGCGCGTCACCCTGACGATGCCGGTGCTGAAGGGTGCGACCGAGGCGTTCCTGATGATCACCGGCCCCGAAAAGCTTGCGGCGCTGGAGCGGGCATCGGCGTTGCCGGTCGAGGAGGCACCGGTCAAGGCGCTGCTGAAGGGCTTGACCGTCCATTACGCCGCATAAGGATATTCCATGACCGATCCGTGGGCCGATCTTGCCGCCCATCGCACTGCCACCCGCGACCGGCGGATCGAGGCGTTGTTCACCGTCGATCCCGCCCGTGCCGAACGCTGCACCTTAACCGCCGATGGGCTGCATTTCGACTGGTCCAGGACCGCCATTGACGACCGCGCCCTGACGCTGCTGCTGGAACTGGCGCAGGGGGTTCCGGCGCGGCGCGACGCGATGTTCGCGGGCGAACGGATCAACGAGACCGAGGATCGCGCCGTCCTGCATACCGCCCTGCGCCGCAGGGAGGGGCCGGTTCTGGTGGACGGGCAGGACGTGATGCGCGGCGTGCTGGACACGCTGGCGCGGATGAAGGACTTTGCCGCCGATGTCCGCGCGGGCCGTTTCAAGGGGCAGGGCGGCGCGATCACCGATGTCGTCAACATCGGCATCGGCGGGCGCTGTCGCCCTGTCACGACGGGCCGCGGGTGCATTTCGTGTCCAACGTGGACGGGGCCGACATCGCCGACGCCCTGCGCGGACTGGACCCCGCCACGACGCTGGTGATCGTGGCCTCGAAGACCTTCACCACCATCGAGACGATGACCAATGCCGCGACCACCCGCGACTGGATGGCGGGCACGGTGGCCGAACCGGGGCGGCAGTTCGCCGCGCTGTCGTCCAATCTGGACAGGACCGCTGAGTGGGGCATCGACCCCGCCCGCGTCTTCGGTTTCGAGGACTGGGTCGGCGGGCGCTATTCCGTCTGGGGGCCGATCGGGCTGTCCCTGATGATCGCCATCGGGCCGGAGCGGTTCCAGCAGTTCCTGGACGGCGGCGCCGCGATGGACGCGCATTTCCGGCAGGCGCCCCTGGCGGGGAACATGCCGGTGATTCTGGCGCTGGTCGGCATCTGGCACCACCAGATCTGCGGTTATTCCACGCGGGCGGTACTGCCCTATGAAAACCGGCTGGCGCGGCTGCCGGCCTATCTGCAACAGCTTGAAATGGAATCGAACGGCAAGCGGGTGTCGATGGACGGATCGGACCTGCCGCAGCCCTCCGGCCCCATCGTCTGGGGCGAGCCGGGCACCAACGGCCAGCACGCCTTTTACCAGCTGATCCATCAGGGCACGGCGGTCGTGCCCTGCGAATTCATGCTGGGCGCGCGCGGGCATGAACCGGCATTGGACAACCATCACCTGCTGCTGGCTGCGAACTGCCTGGCGCAGAGCCAGGCCCTGATGCGCGGGCGGACACTGGACGAGGCGCGGGCGCTGATGGCCGGCAAGGGCCTGACCGGCCCCGAGGCCGAACGGCAGGCGCGTCACCGCGTCTTTCCGGGCAACCGCCCCTCGACCACGCTGCTTTATCCGCTGCTGACGCCCTTCGTGCTGGGACAGATCATCGCGCTTTACGAACACCGGGTGTTCGTCGAAGGCGCGATCCTTGGCATCAACAGCTTCGACCAATGGGGGGTCGAGCTGGGCAAGGAACTGGCGGACAAGCTGGCGCCGCTGCTGGCGGGCGAGCCGGCCGAAGGGCAGGACCCCTCCACCCTGTCGCTGGCCGGTTTGCTGCAGCAGATGCGCGAGGAATAGGAGGGCGCGCGTTCTGCAAATATTAGGATTCCACCCAGAGGGATGACGCGCGGCGGGAATGCGGCGGTGATCCGCAAACCGCTTGCATGGCAAGGCCAGCCTGGCCGGAGTTCCGGCGGGACGGCCAGTCATCCGTCGCGACAGGGATGGCCGCGTGTATCGGGGCGCACTGCTGGACCTGTGCATTACAGGCGGTGAAAGGTCGGCACTTGCGCTGCAAGTGTCGAACAGGCCTGACAGCGGCAGAGGGGGCCGGTCACTGTGCCGACCGGGCCGGTTCCGGTCCTTGACATGCCCGCGCGGCAACCGGTTCCGCCGGGCGCGTTCAGCCCAGAAACAGCCGCAGGGCAGCCGCCAGAAAGCGATCCGCGATGGGCGGAGAGTTGAACATCAGTTCGTGCCGCGCCTCGGCCAGTTCCAGCAGCCGCGCCTGCGGCCAGGATGCCGCGCGTGCCCGGATCGCGGCGGCCGAGACCACCGTCTCGCGCGAGCCGAGCCCGATCAGCGCCGGCAGTTCGGGTGGAGGCAAGGCGGACAGGCGGCGGCATTCGGCCATGGCCGCGGCGATCCAGGCATAGCTGGCGCCGCCCAGCGTCAGATGGGGCCAACTGCCGGATTCGGCCACCAGCCGCCCCCACTGGACCGGATCGTCGGTCAGGGCGTTGTTGCGGAATGGCGCATCCAGCAGATAGGTGCTGCCCTTCGTGCCCAGCGCGGACAGGCCCCCGCGGCCGAACCGCGTGACGATCCCCGCGGCGGCGCTGACCAGTTGCGCGGGCAGGATGTGGCGGATGCCCAGCATCGGCGCCGAAAACGCCGCCGTCTGCACCGGCAGCCCGTTCATCAGCGCGGCCAGCCCGATGTTGCCACCCATCGAATGGGCCAGCAGATGCCAGGGACGCGGCAGGCGCAGGGTTTCCGCGGCAACGATCAGTTCCAGCACGTCGCGCTGGTAATCGGCGAAATCGGCGATATGGCCGGGCCGGGGATCGGGCAGCAGCCGGTCGGACATGCCCTGGCCCCGCCAGTCGATGGCAAGGGTCGCCAGACCCTCGTCCGCCAGCCGTTCGGCAATGGGGGCGTATTTCTCGATATATTCGGTGCGGCCGGGGAACAGCAGGACCGTGCCCGCCGCCCGTTGCGGCCGCCACAGCCCGGCGCGCAGGCGGATGCCGTCTTCGGCCCGCAGCCACAGCGCATGGCCGCGGCCATCCGGGCTGTCCTTCAGCCGGTGAAACGGCGCGGCGTCAAAAGCCGCCCCATCCCCTGTCTGGTCCGAGGGCGCGGCCACCGGGGCGGCCTACGACAGGGCCGAGCCCAGTTGCATCGCGACCGGCAGCGAGCCGTCGATCTTGAGCTTGCCCGACATATAGGCCATGGCCGGATTCACCTCGCCGTTCAGGATGCCTTCGAAAGTGTCGCGGCTGGCGGTCAGGGTCACTTCGGCCGGTTCGTCCCCGGCGCGCACGCCGCTTTCGTCGATCATGATCGCGCCCTCGCCTTCGATCACGAATTTCGCGGTCGAATCGAACGAGGAAATCTTGGCACCCAGCGCCTTCACCGCACCTTCGATCACAGCACTCATCTAATCACTCCCATCTGCTGGCGCCGGGGCGCATGAACGACTACATCGGCTTTATGCGCCGCCCCCTGTTCCAGTTCCATCCTGTCGTGACGGCATTTGGCACGGCGATCCTTTCGATTTCGTTGATGCTGGCGCCCGCGCGGGCGGAAACGGCGGCGGAAATGGACGCGCTGTTCAGCGAACTGGCGCAGACCGAGGGCGAGGGCTGGGCGCGGGCGCAGTCCGACATCGAACGGATCTGGTCGCGCTCGGGGTCGGCGGCGATGGACCTGCTGCTGCAACGGGGCGAACAGGCGCTGGACATGGGCGACATCGACAGCGCCATCGGCCATCTGACCGCGCTGACCGACCATGCGCCGGATTTCGCCGCCGGATGGGCCGCGCGGGCCGCGGCGTTCCATGCCGCAGGCGAGTTCGGCCCCGCCGCCGCCGATCTGGCCGCCACCCTGCGGCTCGAACCCCGCCACTGGGGGGCGCTGACCCTGCTGGCCGCAATGCTGGAGGAAACGGGCGACGAGACCCGCGCGCTGAAGGCATACCGCGCCAGCCTGGACATCAACCCCCACCAGCCCGAGGCCGAGGACGGCGCGGCCCGGCTGAGCACTGATGCGCTGGGGCAGGGCGTCTGATGGCCGGGCGCGTCACGGCCGTGCTGGGGCCGACCAACACCGGCAAGACCCATTACGCGATCGAGCGGATGCTGGCGCATCGCACCGGCGTCATCGGCCTGCCGCTGCGCCTGCTGGCGCGCGAGGTCTATGACCGCATCGTCAAGGCGCGCGGGCCGTCGGTCGTGGCGCTCATCACCGGCGAGGAACGCATCGTCCCCGAACGCGCCGCCTATTGGGTGGCCACCACCGAGGCCATGCCCGAGGTGCTGGCCGATTTCGTCGCCATCGACGAGATCCAGCTCTGCGCCGACCCCGAACGCGGCCATGTCTTCACCGACCGCCTGCTGCACATGCGGGGCCTGCACGAGACGCTGTTCCTGGGGTCCGCCACCATGCGGCCCGCCATCGCGGCGCTGGTCCCCGAGGCGCAGTTCATGCGGCGGGAACGGTTTTCCACGCTGACCTGGGCGGGGCCGAAAAAGCTGTCGCGGATGCCCGCGCGGTCCGCCATCGTCGGGTTCAGCGTCGATGACGTTTACGCCACCGCCGAACTGATCCGCCGCCAGAAGGGCGGCTGCGCGGTCGTCATGGGTGCGCTGTCGCCCCGCACCCGCAACGCGCAGGTCGCCATGTATCAGGCCGGCGAGGTCGATTACCTCGTCGCGACCGACGCCATTGGCATGGGGCTCAACCTCGACATCCGCCATGTGGCGTTCGAGGCGACCCACAAGTTCGACGGCCGCCGCCTGCGGCCGCTGTTCCCGCACGAGCTGGGCCAGATCGCGGGCCGCGCCGGGCGGCACACCGAACCCGGCACCTTCGGCGTCACCGGCGAGGCGTCGGAACTGGACGAGGGCCTGATCGACGCGATCGAGAACCACCGTTTTGCCCCGATCAGCCGCCTTGTCTGGCGCAATTCGGCGCTGGAGTTCGGGACCGTGGACCGGCTGGTGCAGTCGCTGGAACAGCCCTCGGGCGACGAATGGCTGGGCCGCGGGCGCGAGGCGGACGACCTGTCGGCGCTGAAGGTCCTGCGCGACCTGCCCGAGATCCGCGACCGGGTGACGCACCCCAAGGACGTGCGCCTGTTGTGGGATGTCTGCCGCATCCCCGATTTCCGCGGCATCTCGCCCGCCGAGCACACCAGCCTGCTGACCCGCATCTTCGGTTTCCTGCAGGAAGGCGGCATCCCCGGCGACTGGCTGGCGCGGTCGGTCGCGCGCATCGACAAGCCGGGGGGCGACATCGACGCGATCTCCAAGCGCCTCGCCTTCATCCGCACCTGGACCTATGTCGCGCAACGCAGCGGCTGGGTGCAGGACGAAGCCCATTGGCGGAATGAGACGCGGGCTGTAGAAGACCGCCTGTCGGACGCCTTGCACGCGGCGCTGACGCAGCGATTCGTGGACCGGCGCACATCCGTGCTGATGCGCCGGCTCAAGCAGAAGGAGAGCCTGGTGGCCGAGGTGAACGACAAGGGCGAGGTGACGGTCGAAGGCGAATTCGCCGGCCGTCTGGAGGGATTCCGGTTCCGCACCGACCCCGCGGCCACGGGCGACGAGGCCCGGATGCTGACCCGCGCAAGCTATGAGGCGCTGCGGCCGGAGTTTCATCTGCGCGCCGACCGCTTCTATAACGCGCCGGATACCGAACTGGATTTCACCGAACAGGGCGGCCTGATGTGGGGCAGCGCGGCGGTGGGCAAGCTGGTCAGGGGGTCCGATCCGCTGAAGCCGGGGGTCGAGGTCTTCGTGGACGAGGAAGCCGGCCCCGAGATCGCGGACAAGGTCCGCCGCCGGTTGCAGCATTTCATCGACCGCAAGATCGCCGCGGGCTTCGAGCCGCTGCTGGCGATGCAGGCGGACGAAACCCTGAGCGGGCTGGCCCGCGGCGTGGCTTTCCGGCTGGTCGAGGCGATGGGCGTGCTGCCCCGCGCGGGAATCGCCGCCGAGATCAAGGAACTGGATCAGGACGCGCGGTCGATGCTGCGCAAGCATGGCATCCGCTTCGGCCAGTATACCGTGTTCCTGCCCGCCGTTCTGAAGCCCGCGCCGACGCGGCTGCGGCTGGTGCTGGCGTCGCTGTGGCAGGGCCTGGACGAATTCCCCGAAAGCCCGCCGCCGGGTCTGGTGACCATCCCCAACATCACCGACGTGCCGAAAGAGCATTACGCTTTGTCGGGCTACCACCCCGCGGGGGAACGTGCGATCCGCATCGACATGCTGGAACGGCTGGCCGACATGCTGCGCGGCCAGGACAGCCGCGCCGGGTTCGAGGCCACGCCCGACATGCTGTCGATCACCGGCATGACGCTGGAGCAGTTCGCGGATCTGATGGAGGGCCTTGGCTATCGCGCGGAAAAGGCCGAGCGGGTCAAGGCCCGCGCGGCTGCGCCTGTGCTGGCCGAACCCGCGCCCGCCCCGGCCGAAGGCGAGGGCGCAGCCCTTCCCCTGACCGAGGAGGAAAGCGTTCTGGCCGCCGAGACCCGCGCCCGCTGGGAGGCCGAGCAGGCCGAGAAGCGCGCCGCCGAAGCGGCCGCGGCCGAAGCGGCGCAGGCAGGGGATGAGAGCGCCGGACCTGCGGACGACACCGAATCGCAGACCGATACGCCCGCACCCGCGGCGCCCGAGATGGAAGCCTTCTATACCTTCGTCTGGGCGCCTCGTCCGCGGGGCGGCAACCGCCGTCCGCAGGGCGGCGAGGGACAGGGTC
>CALLYR010000235.1 GCA_937859005.1 uncultured Paracoccus sp.
GTCCGGGAAACTCAGCGACTGCGTGCGCATGACGAAGTCGAAGACGTCGCCCTTGGCGTGGCAGCCGAAGCAGTAATAGAACCCCTTCTGGTCATCGACATGGAAAGACGCGGTCTTCTCGCCGTGGAACGGACAGGGCGCCCACCAGTCGCCCCTGGCCTGGTTCGACCGGCGCAGGTCCCATGTCACCTTGCGGCCCACGATCCGGCTGATCGGTACGCGGGCGCGCAGCTCGTCCAGAAAGCCGGGCGGCAGGCTCATGGCGCGGCCCCCACGGCGCCGCGCGCCAGGGACCAGTAGACATCCGCCACCCGCGCCCGGTCCAGCCGCCCGCCCTCGCGATACCAGTTCGTCACGCCCGTCAGCATCGCGATCAGCGCCATGGCCGCAAGCCGCGTGTCGGGCAGCGCCATCTGTCCCGCCGCCTGACCCGCGCGCAGGATGCCCTCCAGCGCATCCTCGTAACGATGGCGCAGGATGGCGATCTCGGCATGGTGGCGTGGGTCGAGGTTGCGCAGCTCCATATAGCTCAGGAATACCTCGTCCGGGTGATCCAGCGAATAGTCGATGTGAAAGCGCACGAACCGTTCCAGCCGCGCCAGCGGCGGATCGTCGGGCCGGTCCTGCCAGGCCCCCAGCAACAGCTCCATGTGCTGGCGCAGCAGATCGGCCAGAAGCGCCTGCTTGTCAGGGGTATAGGTGTAAAGCGCCCCTGCCTGCACCCCCACCGCCGCCGCGATCTGGCGCATGGACACGGCGGCATAACCGTGGCGCGCGAACAGGCGCAGCGCATGGCGGCGGATCAGGGGGCCGGTGATCTCGGCGCGGGAACCTGTGGTGCGGGCCATGCAGATGGATGTAGGCGACCGGACCGCAGGGGGAAAGACGATTCCCGCCCCGGCTTGCTGCGGCAGGCCGCGTCGTCCTATCGTGGGGCCGATGCGTGCCGCCGTTGCAACCCTGCTGGTCCTGCTGTCCGTCGGCGCCTGCGCCGAACCGGACGGCGGCGCCTATCCGAAACTGCTGCCGCTGTCGCAGCTGAACGCGCCGCCCGGCATCCCGGCCCATGCCGCGGACGCGGCCGCCGATCCGCAGGCGGTGGGTGACGCGCTGCAGGCCCGGCGGGATGCGGCGCAGGCCCGCGCCCGGGGGGCCCTCGGTCCCGTTGCGGATACGGACGATCTGCGTGCGCGGGCCACGGCGCTGCGCGCCCGCGCGGCGGCGCTGGAATCGGACGCGGCGCTCTCCGGGCAAGGCGTCCGTCCGCCCTGCCCGCCCGGCACCGCCGACCCCATTGCCGCGCAGTGCGAGCCCGGCTAACCCCAGGCCCACCGAATGCCTGCCCCAGCCCCGAGGAACCATGCCCGTCATCACCAGCATCGAGGACCTAAAGCGCCTGCACAGGGTCCGCACGCCGCGCATGTTCTATGACTATGCCGAATCCGGCAGCTATACCGAACAGACCTTTCGCGAGAACACGACCGACTTCCAGAAGGTGCGGCTGCGCCAGAAGGTGGCGGTGGACATGTCCGACCGCAGCGTGGCGTCCGACATGGTGGGCCTGCCCGTGTCGATGCCGGTGGGACTGGCCCCGGTCGGCATGACGGGGATGCAGCGCGCCGACGGCGAGATCAAGGCCGCGCGTGCGGCCGAGGCGTTCGGGGTGCCGTTCTGCCTGTCCACCATGTCCATCTGTTCCATCGAGGATGTGGCGGCGCACACCACCAGACCCTTCATGTTCCAGCTTTACGTCATGAAGGATCAGGAATTTCTGGAAAACATCATCGGCCGCGCAAAGGCTGCGGGCTGTTCGGCGCTGATGCTGACGCTGGACCTGCAGATCCTGGGCCAGCGCCACAAGGACCTGAAGAACGGTCTGTCGGCGCCCCCGAAACTGACCCTGCCCACGATGCTGAACCTTGCGACCAAATGGCGCTGGGGGCTGGAGATGCTGCGGACGAAGCGGCGCTTCTTCGGCAATATCGTGGGCCATGCCAAGGGCGTGGGCGACACCTCGTCGCTGGCAAGCTGGACGGCGGAACAGTTCGACCCCCAGCTTGACTGGGACAAGATCGCGCGCATCCGCGACCTGTGGGGCGGCAAGCTGATCCTGAAGGGCATCCTCGACGCCGACGACGCCCGCATCGCCGCCGATTTCGGGGCCGATGCGATCATCGTGTCCAACCACGGCGGCCGCCAGCTTGACGGGGCACTGTCCTCGATCCGCATGCTGCCGGAAATCGTGGCCGCCGTCGGCGACCGGGTCGAGGTGCATCTGGATTCGGGCATCCGGTCCGGTCAGGACGTGCTGAAGGCGCTGGCCCTCGGGGCGCACGCGACCTGGATCGGGCGGGCATGGCTGCACGGGCTGGGCGCGATGGGACAGGCGGGCGTCACGGCCGCGCTGGAGGTGATCCGCAAGGAACTGGACGTGTCGATGGCGCTGTGCGGGGAACGCGACATCCGCAACGTGGGGCGCCACAACGTGCTGGTGCCCGCCGAATGGGGCCGGGACTACAGCTGACCCAGGCCCCGGATCGGGCCTTCACAAATTGTCCGTTCCGTCATATAGCGCAGGTTTCCGGCCATGCACCCTTGGAGGATGGCCGGCTGCAACCTGAAAGGAACGAACATGGCCAAAGAGATCCCTGATCTGGTGGCCGAGGCACGCGCGGGGACAGGCAAGGGGGCCGCCCGCCAAGCTCGCCGCAACGGCAAGGTGCCCGGCATTGTGTATGGCGACGGGAAAGACCCGCAGCCGATCCAGCTCGACTTCAACCCGCTGCTGACGAAACTGCGCGCCGGCCGCTTCATGTCCACGCTGTGGAACCTGAAGGTGGACGGCCAGGATGACGTGCGCGTCATCTGCCGCGGCGTCCAGCGCGACGTGGTCAAGGACCTGCCAACGCATATCGACTTCATGCGCCTGCACCGCAACACCCGCGTCAATCTGTTCATCAACGTGGAATTCGCCAACCACGAAGCCTCGCCGGGCCTGAAGCGTGGCGGCACACTGGTGGTGGTGCGCCCCGAGGTCGAACTGATGGTGACGGCCTCGGACATCCCCGAAAAGATCGTCGTGGACCTGTCGGGGCGCAAGATCGGCGATGTGATCCACATCAACGACGTGACGCTGCCCGGCGGCACGAAGCCCACGATCGACCGCAACTTCGTCATCGCCAACATCACCGCGCCCTCGGGCCTGGTGTCTGCCGGCGGAGACGAGGACGAGACCGAGGCAGCCGAGGCCTGATCGCCCCGACACGCCTGAAATCGGGGCGGTGCCGCGCGGCGCCGCCCTTTCCTGTTTCCCGCTGCCGAGGCTGATCCATGATGCAGGAACCCATCCATATCGTCGGCGCAGGGCTTGCCGGATCCGAGGCCGCCTGGCAGGCCGCGCAGGCGGGCGTCCCCGTCGTGCTGCACGAGATGCGCCCGCAGGTCGGCACCTTCGCCCATCGGACAGCGGATTGCGCGGAAATGGTCTGTTCCAACAGCTTCCGGTCGGACGACGACGTGAACAACGCCGTGGGCCAGTTGCACTGGGAAATGCGGGCGGCGGGGGGCCTTATCATGCGGATGGCCGACCGCCACCGCCTGCCTGCGGGCGGGGCGCTGGCCGTGGACCGCGACGCCTTTTCCGCCGCCGTGACCGAAGCGCTGCGCGCCCATCCGCTGGTGTCGTTCGATCCGGGCGAGATCTCCGCGTTGCCTGACGAGGGCAACTGGATCATCGCCACCGGCCCGCTGACCTCGGATGCGCTGGCGCAGGCGATCCGGGCGGAAACGGGGACGGAATCGCTGGCCTTCTTCGACGCTATCGCTCCTATCGTCCATGCCCACAGCATCGACATGGACGTGGCGTGGCGGCAAAGCCGTTACGACAAGGGCGAGACCGAAGAGGAGCGCACCGCCTATATCAACTGCCCGATGACGCGCGAGGATTACGAGGACTTCATCGACGCGTTGCTGGCTGCCGGCAAGGCCGAGTTCCACGAGGGCGAGACCGCCGGCTACTTCGACGGCTGCCTGCCGATCGAGGTCATGGCCGAACGAGGGCGCGAAACCCTGCGCCACGGGCCGATGAAGCCGGTGGGGCTGACGAACGCGCACAAGCCGGGCGAAAAATCTTACGCGGTAGTTCAGCTTCGCCGGGATAATTCACTGGGAACGCTCTATAATATCGTCGGATTCCAGACCAAGATGAAATATGGCGCGCAGACCGGGGTATTTCGCCGCATCCCCGGTCTCCAGAACGCCTCCTTCGCCCGGTTGGGCGGCATCCACCGCAACAGCTTTCTGAACTCGCCCCGGCTTCTTGACGACCGGATGCGGTTGCGCTCGCGCCCGAACCTGCGCTTTGCGGGTCAGGTGACAGGGGTCGAAGGCTATGTCGAAAGCGCGGCGATGGGGCTGCTGGCGGGCCGCATGGCCGCGGCGCAGGCGCGGGCGCGCGATCTGGCCCCGCCGCCCGGCACGACGGCGATGGGTGCGCTGATCCATCACATCACGGGCGGGGCCGATGCCAGGACCTTCCAGCCGATGAACGTGAACTTCGGCCTGTTCCCGCCGGTCGAGGCCAAGGGAGGGCGGCGCGGACGCAAGGACCGCTATCCGGCCTATACCGACCGGGCAAAGCAGGATTTCGGCGCATGGCTGGCAGGGCAATAAGGCGCACGCGCTTTGCGCCCTCGCCCACGGGTCCGCTGCACTTGGGCCATGCCTTCGCCGCGCTGACGGCGGCACGGCTGGCCGATCCGGGACAATTCCTTCTGCGGATCGAGGATATCGACCGATCGCGCTGCCGAGTGGAATGGGAACGGACAATTTACGAGGACCTTCACTGGCTGGGGCTGGAGTGGACAGAACCCGTCATGCGCCAGTCCGACCGGATGCCGGCCTATCAGACGGCGCTGGATCGGCTGGCCGACATGGGTCTGACCTATCCTTGCCGCTGCCGCCGCGCCGACATCGCCGCCGCACTGTCCGCTCCGCAGGAGGGCGTGATCGGCCCGGATGGACCCGTCTATCCCGGCACCTGCCGCGGGCGGCCGATGTCCGAGACCAAGTCTGACGATGCGATCCGGCTGGATGCGGCGCGCGCCTTTGACTTGCTGGGCTTCGACAGTATCGGCTTTCGGGACGAAGCCGTGATGCCCGGCCACCTTCACCGCCTGTCGGCAACGGATTTCCTGTCGGGGATCGGGGATGTGGTGCTGGCCCGCCGAGGGATGGGCACCTCCTATCACCTGTCGGTGGTGATCGACGACCAGGCCCAAGGTGTTACACTGGTGACGCGAGGCAAGGATCTGTTCGATTCCACATGGATACATGCGATGCTTCAGGCGCTGCTTGAGCTTCCGCAGCCGATGTATCACCATCACCGCCTGATCCGGGACGCCGAAGGCAGGCGTCTGGCAAAACGCGACGACGCCCGCGCATTGCGGCTTTACCGGGCCGAGGGTTGCACGCCCGCCGACATCCGTCAGATGATCGGGCTTTGAATCTCGACCTCCTCGCCGCTACGGACGGCGGTATAGAAACAGCTTCGCCGGTTGGTGTGGCAGGCCGGTCCCGTCTGGTCCACCAGCAGCAGCAGGCAGTCGCGGTCGCAGTCCAGCCGCATCTCGACCAGCCGCTGCACATGGCCCGAGGTCTCGCCCTTGGTCCAGAACGCCTGACGCGAGCGGGACCAATAGGTTACGAGGCCCGTCTCAAGCGTTTTCTCGACCGACTGCCGGCTCATCCAGGCCAGCATCAACACTTCGCCGCTGACATGGTCCTGGGCCACGGCGGGGATCAGGCCGTTCGCATCGTAACGCAGGCTGGCAGGGTCGAACATCGGGTTTTCCTTTCGCGCAACGACGCCTATCTATCCGGCGTGGGTACAGGGGAAAAGCCATGGCCGACGACGATCTGATGCAGCTTTATTCGCGCCGCCTGCTGGCGCTGGCCGCGGATATCCCGCATCTGGGCCGCCTGTCCGACCCAAGCGGCACGGCCACGCGCCGGTCGCCGCAATGCGGGTCAACGGTGACCGTGGATGTGGCGGTGCGTGGCGGCCGGGTTGACGGATTCGCACAGGAGGTAAGGGCCTGCGCGCTGGGACAGGCCTCGGCCGCGATCCTGGGAGGCGCCATCCTGGGATGCACACCGGACCAACTGGCGCAGGGACGCGACCAGCTTCATGCCATGCTGACCGCCGGCGGCCCTGTTCCGGTCGCCCCCTTTGACGCCGCGGAATCGCTGCTGCCCGCGCGCGACTTTCCCAACCGCCATGCCTCGATCATGCTGGCATGGGAGGCTGCCTTGGCGGCCTGCTGCGGCAAGGTGTGAGGCAAGAAGCATGAAAAAAGACCGGCCCTTGCAAGGGGCCGGCCAGTGGCGCGTGACCTGGGCCTGGACGCCATCGGACGAATGGCGACCGGAAACGCGCGGCAGAACGGATCAGGCGGCAACCACCGCTGGCAGCCATAGAACAGCAATGGTGGTGATCGAAATGGCGGCGAGGCCAAGCATGTCGGCCAGAGCTTCGGGCAGTTTCATGACGAGGGCTCCTCAATTGTTCTTAATTTGTTCTCACACCTTCGCCTGCGTGTAAAGAACATTTTAAGAACTTCTCTAACCCGCCGACATCAGCCGGAGCGCCTGGTCCTGTTCCATCAGCCACAGCAGCGTCCGCACCGCCTGCCCGCGCTCGCTGGTCAGATCGGGGTCGCGCTCCAGCAGCAGCCGCGCGTCCTTTTGCGCCACCCCCAGCAGATCGGCCTGCCGTTCCAGATCGGCCACGCGAAACCGTGGCAGGCCCGACTGCGCCGTCCCGATCACGTCGCCCGCGCCGCGCATCGCCAAGTCCTCCTCGGCGATGCGGAATCCGTCCTCGGTCTCGCGCAGGATCTGCAGCCGCCGCCGTCCCGATTCGGACAGCGGCTCGCGATACATCAAGACGCAGCTTGACGCTGCGGCTCCCCGTCCCACGCGCCCGCGCAACTGGTGCAACTGGGCCAGGCCGAAGTTCTCGGCATGTTCGACGACCATGATCGTCGCCTCGGGCACGTCGACGCCAACCTCGATCACCGTGGTCGCGACCAGCAGTTGCGCGCGCCCCGAGGCGAAATCGGCCATGGCAGCGTCGCGTTCCTCGGGCGGCATCTGTCCGTGGACCAGCCGCACCCGGTCGCCGAACCGCGCCCGCAACGCTCGGAACCGCGCCTCGGCCGCGGTCAGGTCCACCGATTCGCTTTCCTCGACCAGCGGGCAGACCCAATAGGCGCGCGCCCCGCGCCCCATCGCCACATCCAGCCGGGCGACGATTTCCTCGATCCGGCTGTCGGGCAGGGCCATGGTGGTGACGGGCTGCCGGCCGGGCGGCTTTTCGTCCAGCACCGACAGGTCCATGTCGCCCCATTGCGCCAGCGCCAGTGACCGGGGGATCGGCGTCGCGGTCATCACCAGCATGTCGGGCCGTTCGCCCTTGGACCCCAGTTCCACCCGTTGCGCCACGCCGAATCGATGCTGTTCATCGATCACCGCCAGCCGCAGGTCTTGAAACATCACGCCGGGCTGGAACACGGCATGGGTGCCGACCAGGATATCGATCAGACCGGCGGCCAGATCGGCCAGAACTGATTCGCGCGCCGCCCCCTTGTCGCGCCCGGTCAGCAGGGCGATCCGCACTCCCGCCGCTTGCGCCAAGGGGGCCAACGCGGCCAGATGCTGTCGCGCCAAAATCTCTGTCGGGGCCATCAGCACGCCTTGCCCGCCCGCCTCATTCGCGATCAGCAGCGCCAGCAGCGCGACCAGAGTCTTGCCGCTGCCCACATCCCCCTGCAGCAGCCGGTTCATGCGATGCGGGGATGCCATGTCGGCCGCGATCTCGTCCACCGCGCGCAACTGGGCCGCGGTCGGCGGCCAGGGCAGCGCCTTGAGCACCGCCTGGCGCAGATGCCCGTCCCCTTGGCTGGGACGGCCGGCGGCCCGCCGGCGGTCGCGGCGGACCAGCGCCAGCGTCATCTGATGCGCAAACAGTTCGTCATAGGCCACACGTTCCCGCGCCGGCGCCTGCACAGACAGATCGGCCATGTCCTGCGGCTCATGAGCCTGCGCGAGTGCGGTATTCCAGTCCGGCCAGCCGCGACGGGCGATCAGGCCGGGATCGATCCATTCCGGCAGCGGCGGCGCCCGGTCGATCGCAGCCGCGGCGGCGCGTGCCAGCGCCTTCTGCGTCAGCGATCCGGCCAGGGGATAGACCGGCTCGAACGCGGGTGGGGGCGGATCGGTTTCGGACAGGATGTAGTCGGGGTGGACCATCTGGGCCATGCCGTCGAACAGTTCGGCCTTGCCCGAGATCACCCGGCGGCTGCCCACCGGCAGTTGCGAGTCCATCCACTCGCGCCGGGCGTGAAAGAATACCAGCGTCAGGTCGGTTGCGCCGTCCGAACAGACCACCCGCCACGGCCGCCCCTGCAAGGGGGGCGGATGGTGGCGCAGGACCGTGACGGCGACGGTCGCTATCTCTGGCGGGCGCAGGTCGGCCAGCCGCGTCACCCGGCGTCGCGCGATTCCGGCGGCGGGCAGATGGAACAACAGGTCACGCACGCGCGTGATTCCCAATGTGGCCAGCGCCGCCGCGGCCTTGGGGCCGATGCCGGGCAAGGTGTCGGCGCCTGCAAACAGCGGGAACAGGACGGGCGGGCGGCCGCGCGGCGGCGTCATCCCTTCGCGATCGCCAGCCATTCGTCTTCGCTGATGACGCGCAAACCCAGTTCGGCCGCCTTTTTCGCCTTGGACCCGGCACCGGGACCGGCCACCACCAGATCGGTGCGGGCGGACACCGAACCTGCAACCTTCGCCCCCATCGCTTCGGCCCGCGCCTTGGCCTCGGCCCGGGTCATGCGCTCCAGCGTGCCGGTGAACACGACCGTCAGCCCGGCGATGGGGCTGTCCTCGCCGGCAGGGCCTTTATCGGGTTCGACGGACAGTCGGGCGACCAGCCGCTC
>CALLYR010000236.1 GCA_937859005.1 uncultured Paracoccus sp.
TGAAGAACAGATTCGCCATCGCCGCCCCCTCGATCCCATAGCGGCGCACCAGCGGCACGAAGCTGGCCGCAAAGACCACCGTCGAAAGCGTCGTCGCCCGCACCAGCAGCCCGTCCTTGCCCATCGCCAGCAGCGCCGGGTTCAGGATCACCCCCGAGGCGAAGACGATCGACGAGATCAGCAGGATCGACATGACCGGGCCGGCGCCCGCGTAATCGGGGCCGAACAGGATGCGGACCACGGCCTCCATGTGCCACAGGAACGGCAGCGCGATCAGCAGCTGCACGGACAGGATCGACAGGCACATCATCAGCACCAGGCGGTTGAAGCGGCCGAATTTGCCCCTGGTCCACAGCCGCGACAATTCGGGAAAGACCACCTGCCGCAGGGGCGCGGCCAGCTTGTTGGCGCGGTTCATCACCCTTTTGCCAAGCTGATAGAACCCCACCGCCCGCAGGTCGAGCAGCGCCCCCACCGCCAGCACGTCAAGCCGGTTCACCGACTGGCGCAGGATCACGTTGACGTTCGAATTCCACAGAAAGCGCAGGAAGCCCGGATTTTCCGCCAGCGCCGTCCGCCAGTCGGCCGCGATCACCCCCCCGACGCCCTTGCGGCGCAACAGGCGCATCGCCAGCGCAAAGGCGGCAAGCCCGTCCAGAAGGCCCTGCACCAGCAGGATGGCGAGAAAGGCCCAGAGCCCGAGCCCGGCCCACCAGGCCGCGGCGCTGAGCGCAAGGCGGATCAGCGCCGCGGCGACATCGACGCGGGCCAGCAGGTCGAAGCGGTCGAAGATGCGCAGCACCGCCGTCGCGGTCGGCCGGAAGGAAAAGAACAGCCCCGCCGCGACGAGATAGACATAATGCGGCCCGGTGCCGGGCGGCAGCCCGACCAGCGGCGCGGCCAGCCCCGCCAGCCCCATGCAGACCAGCCCCGCCAGCAGCCCGCCCGCCGCATCCACGAGGATCGACAGCTTGATCAGCCGGGCGAAGGCGCCGCGGTCGCCCGATTCCTGGATGCGCACGCCATAGCGGATCACCGCCTGCCAGGGTTCCAGCCGCAGCAGCAGATCGACCAGCCGCACATAGGATTCGACCAGCGCCAGGATGCCCAGCCCGGCCGCACCCAGCGCGCGGGCGGTGATGAACAGCGTCGCCACCGCGACCAGCGACACCAGGATCTGGGCCGAGAATGTCCATGACAGGTTGCGCAGCAGCGCGGCCCGCAGCGATTTTCTTTGATCGTTTTTCAAGAAACACTCATGTTCCAGCAAGGGAAAATGTCACCGGGTCGTCGACAAATGCGCCGCTTCGATATTTACTGTCGCGCGACGCCGGCAAAAGCAACTGATTTCGGATTCCGGTGAAAGGATATCTTGCCCCCATGCTGATTCATGTCGGATATCACAAGGCCGCCTCGACGGTGCTGCAGGACCAGATCTTCAGCCCGCCCGACGGAATGTTCCTGCCCCCCGACGAGCCCCGCCATGCCCTTGTCCAGCGATTCGTCGTGCCGCAGCCGATGTGCTTCGACGCCGGGGCGGCGGCCGCGCATTACGCGCCGGCGCGCC
>CALLYR010000237.1 GCA_937859005.1 uncultured Paracoccus sp.
CATGATCCCGGCCGCACTGCCGGGCCGGCCGGGCCTGTCCTGCGCAGGGCCGCCCTGCGGCTGCCTTCCGCCCCCATCGGATCGCAGAAAGCCAAGCTGGGCCTCTGGCATGCCGTTCTCGCGCAAGTCGCGGATGAGCTGATCGGCATGACGGCGGAACAGATCCAGCGTATCGGGCCGCTCGGCCAGCAGACCCAGCCGCTCCGGCTGGCCGTCCGCGCCCAGGATCATCCTCACCCGGCCCAGCTCGTCGGGGGCCATGGCGATTTCCACCTGCCCGTCGCGGCTGCGCACGATTGCATCGGCGGCCTGGCGTGGCGCTTCGGATGCCGCGACATGGCGGGCCGATGCTTCCTTCGCCGGGCTGGCAGGCGGCTCCTGCGCCGTGCCGGGCGCAGGAGCCGCCAGCAGGACGGGACGCGCCGTCTCTGCCGCGGCGCCTGCGTCCAAAGCTTCGGGCACGGTCGGGCGCAACCCCGCCGGAAGACCGTCGTCCCGCGCAGCGTCGCTGGGGGAAGGAGTTGCCGCATCCGGGGCAGGTCCCGCTGCGGCCGGGGCGGAGGACGTCTGCCCCGACGGGCCGGACAGCGTCTCTCCGGCCCGGAGGGAATCGTTGCGTGACAGGTTGGCGGGGACGGCATCGTCCGGCACGCCCGCCTGATCCGGTCCTGTTGTGGCTGGCCCATCGTCTTGCGGCAACGGAAAGACCTGGGGGCCGTCCTTGTCGGGCGGGACGTCGCTGCCCTGCTGCGCCAGACCGGTCAGCGGCGGCACATTGCGCATCATGTCCGGTTCCAAAGGAACGCCGTTCTGGTTCGCCGTCTGAGCCGCCGGTGCGGTCGGGCGGGGATCGGAGTAAGCCTGCGCGACCGCCTGCCTTTCCGCCAATGCGCCCGCTGTCTCGGCATCCCCGATCGGGCGGTCCAGCTCTGCCGGACCCTGCAGTAGAGGCGAATCCCCCCCGTCTTCAGTCTTCACGAGGCGCTGGCTACCGGCTGCCACAGGCGCAGATGACGCGTCATCGTCCAGGGGCGCGCCAGTCGCTGACACGCTGGCAACCGGCGGATTCGCCCTATCCTCCACGACCTCCGCCATCGGAAGACCGAGCGACCCGGCGGGCGCGATCCGCCCTGCCATGGCATCCCCATCCTCATCCATTGCCACCGGCACGATGGGCAGGCAGGCGGCCCGCTGTGGCTCGGCCGTCCCGGACGGCATGGGGGGCGCATCGCTGCCCTGTTCGGGTGGGCGGCGGGCCTTGTCCGGGCCTTTCCTCGGACCGGCGGCAGGGGGCGGGCATTCCGCCCCCTGCGCATCAGCTTCGCCCATCAGCCCCGCGAACTGCTTTCCCGAATCCGAGGCGGGGGCCCGGCAGGACAGGACGTGCCCCAGCAGGGATGTTTTCGGTGCAGGAACCGGCGGGATGGCAGCAGGCGGCATGGCTGATCCTGGAATCACGTTTCCCTGTCTCATACTTCAGGGAAGTTACGGAATATTTACCGCCCGCTGCTAATCGATCTCCATCGAATGCAAGGGGATTGCCATGCAGGTTCAGATGCGCGGCGCGCAGCCGCTTGTTCGGGATGTGGAACGGACGGCCGATCGGCTCGAATCCGCCTTTCTGGCGGAAATGCTGAAACATGCGGCGCCTCAGGGGTGGGACGGGGCGTTCGGCGGCGGGGTGGGGGAATCGCAATTCGCGTCCTTCATGACCGAACAACAGGCAGGGATGCTGGCGCAGGCGCTGGACCTGCGGCTGGCAGAGGCTCTGGGCAAGCGCGATGGATGACCGTGCGCGCCTGTTGGAACAGGCCTGTGCCGCCCTGTGCGACGGCGATCCCCTGCGTTGCGAAGCGCTGGTCACGCAGTTTGCCCGGGAAATGCGGGCACGGCCGCTGACGGACGACGAACGGCCCGGCTGCGCGCGGCAGCTGGAACGGCTGCGCGGGCTGGCCGAGGCGGCGCAGGCGGGGGCCGACAGCGCGCGGCAGATGATCCGCGACATCGTCGCGCGGGCAAGAGGGCTGGACATCTATGGCCCGGGCGGGCGGCAGCGGGTGGAAACCCGTCTCGACCCCCGGCCGCGCCGCTTTTGATGAAAATGCGCGGGGCTTGGCGTTTGGAGGAATGGCAGCGGTTAAATAGTTTTCAACCATCGCCGGATAGAACGGTGATCGCATCAAGGGATGCCGGGAAACACCCGTTGGTCAGAAGGCCATTCATTCATCGCGGGCGCAAAGCGCCCTGAATTTCAGGAGGACACCATGTCCAGCATTCTGACCAACAACGGCGCGATGGTCGCGCTGCAGACCATGAAGGGCATCAACGCCGGCCTGGCCAAGACGCAAAGCGAGATCTCGACCGGCAAGGCGGTCGCGAACGCCAAGGACAACGCGGCCGTCTGGGCCATCTCCAAGACGATGGAATCGGATGTCGCCAGCTTCAAGGGCATTTCGGACAGCCTGGCGCTGGGGGAATCGACCGTGGCCGTGGCGCGCAACGCCGCGGAATCGGTCGCCGACCTGCTGAAGCAGGTCAAGGTCAAGGTCGTTGCCGCGCAGGAGTCGAACGTGGATCGCGCGAAGATCCAGACCGACATTGACGCGCTGAAGAAGCAGATCACCTCGGTCGTCGGCTCGGCCCAGTTCAACGGCCTGAACATGGTCAATGGCAGCGCCGCCAACCCTGTCAGCATCATGTCTTCGCTCGACAGGAACGCGGCCGGGAACGTCAGTGCCAGCAAGATCGATGTGGCGACTGTCGATCTGCGCTGGAACGATGGGGCAGCAACGCCGGCCGCTGCTGGCGGACTGTCGGCGCTGTTCACGCTGGATGTGCGGCCGGCCACGGCTGCTGCCGACCATGACGGCGACAGTACCATCGAGTCGGGTGCGGCCGAAGCCTTGGGCGTGATGGATGCCCTGATCAAGACTGCCGTGGATGCCGCCTCAGCCTTCGGTTCCTCTGAAAAGCGGATCACCATCCAGAAGGACTTCGTGGGCAAGCTGACGGATGCCATGAAGACCGGCATCGGCTCGCTGGTGGACGCCGATATGGAGGAAGCCTCGGCCCGGCTGCAGGCGCTGCAGGTCCAGCAGCAGTTGGCCACGCAGTCGCTGTCGATGGCGAACCAGGCGCCGCAGGCCCTGCTGTCGCTGTTCCGCGGATAAGATCGGGAGGCTTACGGGCCGCCCTTTCTGATGAAGGCCGGGGCCGGGGCTTTCCCGGCCCCGGCCAACCACCGCGACGATGCGGCCCCCACCCCCTCTGACCGGCGAACGCCGGTTGCCCTGACAGGATGATGCCTGCCCATGAACGCCCATCGCCACCACAGTTACGGCTCAGTTCACTCTCCGGCAAAATTGCCTCGCGCCGCCGAGGCGGCGGTGCTGGCTCAGATCACGCGGCGCATCGCGGTTTCCTCCACCGGGGACACGGCCTCCTTTCCCCGGCTTGCCCAGGCCCTGAATGACAACCGCCGATTCTGGACGACGGTCGCGACCGATCTTCAGGGCGAAGGCAACGCCCTGCCGCCCGAACTGAAAAAAAATCTTCTGCAACTGGCGGTCTTTGTCGATCAGGAAACCTCCCGTGTCCTTGTCCGCGACACCACCCCCGAGACGTTGATCGCCATCAACCGCAGCATCATCAGCGGCCTTGGCGAAGGAGACCTCGCAGCATGAGCGGCAGCGGCCTGATCCTCAAGCTTGCCCCCGGCGAACGGGTGCTGATCAATGGCGCGGTGATCGAGAACGGCGACCGGCGGGCGCGCATCGCGATCCGCACGCCGAATGTCAGCATCCTGCGCCTGAAAGAGGCGATCCACCCTGACGGCGTGTCCACGCCGGTCGGCCGGGTCTGCCATGTCGCGCAGACGATCCTGTCGGGCGATATCGGCGCCCCGGAAGGACGGCGCGACCTGCTGCGCGGAATCGAGCAACTGTCCCAAGTCTTCGATGACCGTGACAGCCGGCGTATCCTGGATGCGGCCACAGCTGATGCGCTTGCAGGCCGACATTATCAGGTTCTGCGCCAGCTGCGGGAACTGCTGCCGCGCGAGGCCCGGCTGCTGGCGCAGGTGACATGAGCTTTCAGCCGCTCGTCGGGCAGGGGGGATATGCCGGCTGGCGGCTGTTGAACCGTACGGCTGGATTGCAGAAAAGCCTGATCGCGCGCGATCCCGTCATGGCCAGATCGCATGCGCATCTTCGCGCCAATATTGCCAGGCTGTCGAGTGCCGACGATCTGGTCTCGGACTATCGCCTGCTGAGCACTACGCTGAAAGCCTTCGGGCTGGAAAACGACATCAACAGCCGCGTGTTCATCCGACGCATTCTGGAATCGGACCTGGATGATCGATCGAGCCTTGCAAACCGCCTGGCCGACAAGCGTTATCGCAAGCTGGCCGAAGCATTCCGTTTCGACAGGGGCGCCTCTGCGGGATCGCGGCAGGATCTGGCCGAAAGAATCGTCGAACGCCATGTCGCGGCCGAACTGGAAAGCCGGGTCGGTACGGTGGACGGCAATCTGCGGCTGGCGCTGAACGCCCAGCGGGAATTGCCGGCGCTGGCAGGGGCGGGGTCGACGGACAACACGATGTGGTACACGATCCTGGGATCGCCTCCCTTGCGCAAGGTCATCGAAGGTGCGTTCGGAATGTCATCCGCCTTCGCCCGGCTGCCGCTTGATCGGCAGTTGCAGGATGTGAAGGAGGGGGCAGGGCGGTTGTTCGGGACAGAGTCGCCCAATGTCTTTGCAAACCCGCAAGATCTGGAAAAACTGATCCAGCGCTTTCTGCTGCGGGCGCAGGCCGTCACCCCGGTGCAGTCATCCTATGGCGCGGCCTTGGCGCTGCTGTCGTGACTGGCGGAATGCCCAGGTTTCGCCGGGATCATGATACGCCGCAGGACCGCCCCACCATTCAGTCGCCCGCCCAAGGCCGGTGATGCGGAAGGTCGCACCGAAGCAGAAGGAGGCACGACTGCCGCGCAGCGGCCGCCGCCGTTGAGGACGGATCGCGGCGATTCCAAGCTCTGGCGACTGACCTGCGCAGCCGCAAGACGGCGGTCATCCTCAGGCCAGCGCCGCGCCGATCAGCACACCCAATCCCACCAGGATGCCACCCCAGATCCATGCGGGACGTGCCTCGATGATCGAGATGCGCCTCGGGACAGGATCAGGGGCTGCCAGCCGCGCCAGCTGGCGGTCCACGATCTCGGGCATCAGGGGGGCGTGGCGACCCAGCGTCTGCAGCACCCGCAGCCCGTCCTGCAGCACGGCGCGCGGACCCAGACTGTCGCGGACATAGCGTTCGACGACTGGCCGGGCCGCCTGCCACATGTTGATCTGGGGGTCCAGCGTGCGGGCCACCCCTTCGACCACGACCATGGTGCGCTGCAGCAGGATCAGTTCGGTCCGGGTCTGCATGCCGAAGCGTTCCGTGACCTCGAACAGATAGGCCAGCAGGTTGGCCATCGAGATGCGGCTGGCGTCGGCGCCGAAGATCGGCTCGCCCACCGCGCGCAGGGCGCGGGCGAACTCGGTCACGTTGCGGTCGGCCGGCACATAGCCCGCCTCGAAATGCACCCGCGCGACACGGCGATAGTCTCGCTGGATGAAGCCCATGATGATTTCGGCATAGACACGGCGGGTGTATTCGTCGATCTCGCCCATGATGCCGAAATCCAGCGCGATGATGTCGCCGTCCGGCGCCACGCGCAGGTTGCCCTGATGCATGTCGGCGTGGAAGAATCCGTCCCGCAGCGCATGGCTGAGGAAAAGCTGGATCATCCGTTCGGCCAGGGCATGCGTGTCGAACCCTGCCGCGCGGATCGCCGCGACATCCCCCATCGGGATTCCGTCCATCCAGTCGCTGGTCAGCACGCGGCGCGACGACAGTCCCCAATGCGGATCGGGGATCGAAAAACCTGCGTCCTCACGGGTGTTTTCCGCGAATTCGGACGCCGCGGCGGCTTCCAGCCGCAGATCCAGTTCGCCCAGAACCACCGATTCGAAATGCCGCACCACATCGCGCGGGCGCAGCCGGCGCGAGGCGGGGGACAGCCGCTCGATCATTCCCGCGGCCAGGTGAAAGGCGTCGATGTCGCGGCGGAATGCCGCCTCGATCCCCGGGCGCAGCACCTTGACCGCGACTTCGGCGCCGTTCGCCGTCAGCCGGGCATGATGGACCTGCGCGATCGAGGCGGCGGCGACAGGTTCGGAAAAGTCGGTGAACAGCGCCTCGACCGGCTGACCCAGTTCGGCTTCGAGGGTCGCGCGGGCGATGTCGGTGGGAAAGGGCGGCAGCCGGTCCTGCAGCACGCGCAACTGCATGGCCATCCGGTCGCCAACCACATCGGGTCTTGTGGACAGGATCTGGCCGAACTTGATATAGGCCGGACCCAGCGCGGTGATCGCGCGCGTGACCGGAGGCAGGCTCGGGTCGCCCTTGTAGCCCAGCCAGGCAAAGGGCCAGCCCAGCACATGGGCGGCCATCCGTATCCGCGCCGGCGCGTTCATCGCGTCCAGCGCCGCCCCCATCGCGCCCGTGCGTTCGAAGGTGGCGCCCGTGCGGATCAGGCGCCAGATGTTGTGCGGGCCGCGCATCCTAGATCTTCCAGCCCGAATGCAGCGCGGCGATGCCCATGGACAGGTTGCGGTATTGCACCCGCGCGAAGCCCGCGTCGCGGATCATCGCGGCGAAGGTGTCCTGATCGGGAAAGCGGCGGATGGATTCGACCAGATACTGATAGCTGTCGCGGTCGTTCGCCACCAGTTGCCCCAAGGGCGGGATCACGTTGAAGGAATAGCGGTCATAGGCCCATTGCAGCATCGGCACCGGCAGTTGCGAGAATTCCAGCACCATCAGCCGGCCGCCGGGTTTCAGGACGCGATGCGCCTCTGCCAGCGCATCGGGGATGCGGGTCACGTTGCGGATGCCGAAGCTGATCGTATAGCGGTCGAAGCTTGCGTCCGCGAAGGGCAGGGCCATCGCATCGCCGGTGACCCAGGCCAGCCGGTCGGCCAGACGCCCGGCCTCGGCGCGCTTGCGCCCCTCGACCAGCATCGATTCGGTCATGTCGCAGACGGTGACGCGCGCGCCGGGCGCGCGGGCCAGAAAGCGGAAGGCGATGTCGCCGGTCCCGCCCGCCACGTCCAGCAGGTGCTGGTCGCCGCGCGGCGCCAGCCAGTCCATCATCGCATTCTTCCAGACGCGGTGGACGCCCACGCTCATCAGGTCGTTCATCACGTCGTAACGCGAGGCCACGCGGGAAAAGACGCCGTGGACCAGACCGGCCTTTTCCTCCTCGGCGACCTGGCGGAAGCCGAAATGGGTTTGATTGCGCGCCTTGTCGTTCATAGGTCAGCCATCCAGGGGTCGCCGGTTCAGGGCGGCACAATGCGATGGATGGGCCGGAAATGCCAGAACTGCCAGAGGTCGAAACCGTGCGCCGCGGTCTTGAGCCGCATCTGACCGGGCGCAGGCTGGTCCGGGTGGACCAGCGCCGCCCCGATCTGCGCTGGCCGATGCCGGTCGATCTGGTGCAGGTGCTGACGGGCGCGCATGTGACGGCGCTGCGGCGGCGGTCGAAATACATCCTGATCGATCTCGACCGCGACGCCACGATGCTGCTGCATCTGGGCATGTCGGGCCGCATCCGGGTCGAGGGCGGAATCCTGGGCGGATTCCACCATGACGCCACGATCCTGCCGCAGCACGACCATCTGGTGCTGACGACCGACGAGGGCACGACCATCACCCTCAACGACGCGCGCCGCTTCGGCGCGGTCGATCTGGTGCGCGAAGGCGAGACCCATCCCCTGCTGGCCGCGCTTGGGCCGGAACCGCTGGATGAGAATTTCACCCCGGAAGTGTTGGCTGCGGCGCTGGCCGGGCGCAAGGCTCCGGTCAAGTCGGCGCTGCTGGATCAGCGGCTGGTGGCGGGGCTGGGCAACATCTATGTCTGCGAGGCGCTGCACCGGGCAGGCATTCATCCGGCGCGCGCGGCGGGGCAAATCGGGGGCGACCGGATAGGCGACTTGTGGGGCCATATCCGCGACGTGCTGACCGAGGCGATCGCCGCGGGCGGGTCGTCCCTGCGCGACCACCGCCAGACCTCGGGCGAGATGGGATATTTCCAGCACGGATTCCGTGTCTATGGGCGCGAGGGCCAGCCCTGTCCGCGCCCCGGCTGCAAGGGCGAGGTTGGCCGGATCGTCCAGTCGGGGCGGTCAAGCTGGTATTGTCCCGTCTGCCAGCACTGACTGGAACGAAGATCACGGATTTGCTAGGAACGGCCAACCGCCAAGGGAGATAGTTTCATGGCCTACCAGACCCTGATCGTCGAGATCACCGACCGCGTTGCGCTGATCCGCCTGAACCGGCCCGAGGCGCTGAACGCGCTGAACGGGCAGTTGCTGGGCGAACTGGCCGAGGCGCTGCGGGCCGCCGACGCCGACGCAGCCGTGCGCTGCGTCGTGCTGACCGGCAGCGAAAAGGCCTTTGCCGCGGGCGCCGACATCAAGGAGATGTCCGAGAAATCCTATGTCGATGTGCTGACCGGCAACCTGTTCGGGGCTGATATCGACAACATCAACGCCACCCGCAAGCCGGTCATCGCCGCCGTGTCGGGCTATGCGCTGGGCGGGGGCTGCGAACTGGCGATGATGTGCGACTTCATCATCTGCGCCGACAACGCCAAGTTCGGCCAGCCCGAGATCAACCTGGGCGTGATCGCCGGGATCGGCGGCACCCAGCGCCTGACCCGCTTCGTGGGCAAGTCGAAGGCCATGGACATGAACCTGACCGGCCGCTTCATGGATGCGGCCGAGGCCGAACGCTCGGGCCTGGTCAGCCGGGTCGTCCCCGCGGACAAGCTGATGGACGAGGCTATGGGCGCCGCCCGCAAGATCGCCGCGAAATCGGCCATCGCCGCGATGGTCGCCAAGGACGCCGTCAACCGTTCCTATGAGACGACGCTGCGCGAAGGGTTGCTGTATGAACGCCGCGCCTTCCATTCGCTGTTCGCGACCGAGGACCAGAAGGAAGGCATGTCCGCCTTTGTCGAAAAGCGCGAGGCGCAGTTCCGAGACCGCTGAAGGGGGCTTTCCAAGCCGCGCCGAAAGTTCTATAGGCGCAGGCTGAAATGCGCGTGGGCCCGCTTAGGCAAGAATCAGGACCGATCCCGGTGGGGTCGGTTGGCCGGGTCTTTTGCGCGACGAGATAACGTAACTGACCGAATAGAGATCACAGCACATGGCCAATACGCCCCAGTCCCAGAAGCGCGCCCGCCAGACCGAGCGCCGCACCGCTGTCAACAAGGCGCGCCGTTCGCGTATGCGCACCTTCCTGCGCAAGGTCGAAGAGGCGATCGCCGGCGGGGACGCTCGGGTCGCGGCCGAGGCGCTGAAGGCGGCGCAGCCGGAACTGATGCGCGGCGTGACCAAGGGCGTCATTCATCAGAACACCGCCGCGCGCAAGATGTCGCGTCTGGCCGCGCGGGTGAAGGCGCTGTCGGCGGTCTGATCCGCCTGATCGGGATCTGGATGGAACCCGGGCGTGCCCTGCCGGCGCGCCCTTTTCATTCGTGAATCGCTTTCGGACGGAGAGATGCCGGACAGGGGGATTATGGCAGTATGGCAACGCTGACCAGATTCGGACCGGCGGACATGCTGTCAAGGCGATAGTTCGGTTGCGACCGCGCAGGGCCTGGCGCTAGCTTGGACGGTGCGATTCACGTCGCGATGGGGAATATGTCGCACGGTCGGCTGTATGCCGCGCGGTGCGGCCGACGGTCGGGCAGATGGGTCTGCCCACCGACGAGAGGGGCGGGCTGGCTGCCACCGGACCGCTCCGCCTGAACGACATTCCTGGGGACCGCGCCCGCGGTCTGCAACGCTGCATCGCGTGATGCGGTGCAGGGCATCTGTCGTTCGTTCCGCATCGGATGCGGTTGCGCGGTCCTGCCGGCGTTCCCGGCAGGGGTTGGGGACATGGGGAACGGTATGGACAACATCTGGGGACAAGCCCGGGCCGAGCTTGAGACTCTGGTCGGGACCAACAACTACGTCACCTGGCTGGCGCCGCTGGAACTGCGCGATGTGCGCGACGGCACCGCCGACATCGCCTGTCCGACGCGCTTCCTGTCGGACTGGGTGTCGCGCCATTATGCCCGTCCGATTCTGGACGTGCTGAGCCGGCAGGGCGCGCCCGTCGAACGGCTGCAGTTCACGGTCGCGCCTCCGCGCAATTCCCATGCCGAAGCCGACGCGCCCCCCGCCGAACCCGGCGCGGGCCGCGCGGCAGACGTTCGCGCGGCCCGCGCCAGCCGCGGCCCGCTGCGCGACGAGGAAATGACGGCGCCGCTGGATGCGCGCTTCACCTTCGACAACTTCATCGTGGGCAAGCCGAACGAGCTGGCCCATGCCGCCGCCCGCCGCGTGGCGGAAGGGGGGCAGGTCACCTTCAACCCGCTGTTCCTGTATGGCGGCGTGGGCCTGGGCAAGACCCACCTGATGCACGCCATCGCGCGCGAACGCCAGACGCGCGATCCGGGCGCAAGAATCCTGTATCTGTCGGCCGAGCAGTTCATGTACCGCTTCGTCCAGGCGCTGCGGGAACGCACGGTCATGGATTTCAAGGAACTGTTCCGCACCGTGGACCTGCTGATGGTCGATGACGTGCAGTTCATCGCCGGCAAGGATTCCACGCAGGAGGAGTTCTTCCACACCTTCAACGCGCTGGTCGATCAGGGCAAGCAGATCATCATCTCGGCCGACCGCGCCCCCGGAGAGATCAAGGACCTTGAGGAGCGGATCAAGTCGCGCCTGTCCTGCGGGCTGATCGTGGACCTGCATCCGACCGATTACGAACTGCGCCTGTCGATCCTGCAGTCCAAGACCGACCTGTTCCGCACCACATATCCCGGCCTGATCGTGGGCGCGGGCGTGCTCGAATTCCTCGCCCACCGCATCACCTCGAACGTGCGCGTGCTGGAAGGGGCGCTGCAGCGGCTGTTCGCATTCGCCAGCCTGATGGGCCGGGAAATCGACCTGGACATGACGCAGGAATGCCTGGCCGACATCCTGCGCGCATCGGACCGCAAGGTCTCGGTCGAGGAGATCCAGCGCAAGGTGGCCGAACATTACAACATCCGCCTGTCCGATCTGGTCGGGCCGAAACGGGTGCGCACGCTGGCCCGCCCGCGCCAGATCGCGATGTATCTGGCCAAGCAGATGACCAGCCGCAGCCTGCCGGAAATCGGCCGCCGCTTCGGCGGGCGCGACCACACCACGATCATGCACGGCATCCGCAAGATCGAGGAACTGCGCGCCGAGGACCGCTCGCTTGCCGAGGACATCGACCTGCTGCGACGCGCGCTGGAGGCCTGAAGGGCCGACCGGACGATCCTGCCGCTTGACTGCGGCGCCCCATTGGCAACATTGTGCGCCGCACCGACAGACGGCAGACGACCACGGGGACTTGAGGCCATGAAATTCTCGATCGAGCGCGCGGTGCTGGTAAAGGCCGTGTCCCAGGCCCAGTCCGTGGTGGAACGGCGCAACACCATACCGGTTCTGGCGAACGTCCTGATCGAGGCGACCCCCGAGGGCGTCAGCTTCCGCGCGACCGATCTGGATACCGAGATCGTGGACCATTCCGCGGCGATGGTGGACAAGCCCGGCGCGACCACCGTTTCGGCCGCGCTGCTGAACGAAATCGCGCGCAAGCTGCCTGACGGGGCGCTGGTCAACATCTCGGATGATCCGGCCACGGCCCGGCTTGCCGAGCACGCTGGACGCGCGAACTTCAGCCTGGCGACG